>WFZW01000161.1 GCA_015489365.1 Deltaproteobacteria bacterium
CTTCTGGACATATCTATCAAACCCTTGTCCACCAAATCGGGCAGGATCTGGGCATAGTACCGGAGAGGATCAAACCCCCAGCGCTCCTTGAACGTGTAGGTATCGATGCCGGAAAGGGTTCTTAGGCCAAGTATGACGGATTCACGAAACCGCTCTTCTTCACCCAGAGCCTCCTCCCATTCTACTGAAAGCATGCCCTTTCCCAAGCGTGTAATATATTTCTCGAGATTGGTGGTGTTGCCGCGTCTCCTGCCGCCTATAAAAGAGACAGCAGCACAACCTATACCAAGATATGGGCCGTTTTCCCAATAATTCACATTGTGAAGGCACTGTCTGCCAGGACGGGCAAAATTGGATATCTCATATTGATGGTACCCATGATCCTCCAGGAATGATTCGACCAGGTCGGTCATCTCGAGGCAAAGATCTTCTCCTGGCATCCTTATGTCGCCCTTTTCCACGGCATCCCTTAACACGGTCCCAGGCTCAAGTGTAAGCTCGTAACAAGAGAGGTGCTCCGGTCCAAGATCTGCAACCCCTTCTAGGGTCCTTTGCAGATCCGAAAGCCCCTGCCCTGGAATGCCATACATGATGTCGATGCTGATATTGTCGAAGCCCGCATCCCTTGCAATGTGAAAGGCATCCAGTGCCTGGGCTGGATCATGGGGGCGTCCAAGGCTCTTTAGCCCCATGGGTGTCAGGTCCTGTATTCCTATGCTCAGGCGATTCAGTCCGGCATCTAGATAGCCATGAAGTTTTTCTGCGGTCACCGATTCTGGATTTACCTCTATCGTGGCCTCAAGGTTATGGTCATCCAAGGGGAAAAGGGATGAAAGCCTCGCCATTATCCTTTTGATATGGTCCACTGGAAGGCATGAAGGCGTACCACCTCCCATGTACAAGGTGTCGAAGGAAAGGGATAATAGATCGCTTGACCCTGCGACAAGCTCCATCTCCTTCAACAGGGCAGCGAGATAGTCCTCCTTTATCGATGGGCCCGCAGGCCGGGAAACGAAATCACAATACGGGCATTTACTGGAGCAAAATGGTATATGTACATAGAGACCCGCCACTTGAGATATCCACCTAGGACACAGTCCGGTCGAGGAACCTGTGGAATGGAGTGGGATACAGCCTAGGCAGAATCGACCCTTTCCAGGTCAACCACCATATTGTAGATAGGATCAAACTCCTCCGGAAGCTTATCCTTAAGGAATTCCCCCAGCCTTTGCTTGATTTCATCGGCCGTAGAGCTGTCGAGGATATGGTGGGCAAGCTCTGCGCAGTCATCTTGTCTACACCGCCTGACCACCCTCTTCACCTTCGGTATGGCCATGGCATTCATACTCAACTCGTCAAGGCCCAGCCCTAGAAGTATAGGCACATATCTTGGCTCTCCTGCCATCTCACCACACATGGCCACCTCTATACCTGCGGCGTGGGCAGCCTCTACCGTACGATGAAGCATCCTTATGACCCCTGGATGCAAGGGCTCATAGAGATGGGCAACATGCTCGTTTACGCGATCGATTGCCAGGGAATACTGTATCAGATCGTTTGTCCCTATGCTGAAGAAATCAACCTCCTTGGCAAGGACATCTGCTACCAATACAGCAGTAGGAACCTCTATCATGATCCCCATCCGTATGTCTTCGTCAAATTTGATCCCCTCAGCCCTCAATTCCTCCTTGGTCTTTTCAAGGATCTCCTTGACCTCTAGTATCTCCATTCTGCCTGATATAAGGGGAAACAAGATACGCACATCACCGTAGGCACTCGCCCGCAGTATGGCCCTCAACTGGTCCCTGAATAGTGCCCTCTCCTTTAGACACAGCCGTATCGCCCTGAGCCCAAGGGCAGGGTTGATCTCCTCGTCGAGGGAAACCGAGGATACGAACTTGTCCCCGCCAATATCCAGGGTACGCACCGTTACCGGGTAAGGAGATAGCCTCTCGGCAACCTCCTTGTACGCATGAAACAGGGTCTCCTCGTCAGGTAACTCCTTCTGCGCAAGATAGAGAAATTCCGTCCTAAAAAGGCCAACACCCTCTGCACCATGGGAAATCAAGGATGGAATTTCGTCTAAAAGTTCCATGTTGGCCTTGATCTTCACCCGGTAGCCATCCCTGGTCTCGGCCGGAAGGTTGCTGTGATGGATCACCTCGAGGCGGTATTTTATATAACCCTGCTGTTTTTCCTCGTACTCCTTAAGGACAACCTCGTCGGGATCAACGACAACCTCACCCTTAAGGCCATCGACTACTAGCAGCTCGCCGGAAAGTATGGCAGACGTGACGTTCTCAATTCCAACCACGGCAGGTATCCCGAGCGATCTGGCCAGGATAGCCGTATGCGACGTCCTGCTACCCATTTCGGTTACAAAGGCCAGGATCTTCTCCCGGCTCATCTGAACGGTATCTGCAGGGGACAAATCATGGGCTACCAGCACCACTGGATGTTCTAGGGAGGAAAAGTCAAGGGATGGAGGGCTTCCTGTCAAGATATCCTGCACACTTTGTATGACATACTCTATGTCACCCATGCGCTCCCTGATATACGGGTCCTTGACCTCCTTGAAGAGTGACCTGACGTGGTCCAGGGTCTCACTAAGGGCCCATTCGGCGTTGATCGACTTGGATTCGATGGTTTTCAACGTACGGTCAAATACCATCGGATCCTTCAACATCATTAAATGAGACCTCAATATCCCGCTATGGTCCCTCAACTCCTCTGGGATGTCATGGAGAAGCGCACTTATCTCATCTTCTGCACCGGCGACCGCGTCCCTAAAGCGCCTCTTTTCATCCTCCAGCTCTCCTTCGTCCAGTCGTCTCCTGATAACCCTGACCTTTTGCGAATCCAACAAAAAGGCCGGGCCTATGGCAATTCCAGGAGAGGCACTGACCCCTTTCAATATCACCGACTCCACCTCTTGGAATAGTCTCCTATATGGTTATTTGTAAGAATAATCGTAATATTAAGCGCAACAGCTTGGTATTTATTAAGGACTTATTTTGCCATAAACATACATGAACAAATATTTTCCCCCGCCCTGCCCAACCGGGCTTAAAAAGATTCCAGATGCCGCTTCCTACCCAGTGGCCATGGATAAGTACCGCTTGTCATTGTGTGCCCTTGTGGGTCCATGGTTGAATAAGTACGAACTATCGGATGGATTCGGATCATGCACTTCAAGTGCCTGTTAAAAGGATCTTGTCCCAAACTTCCATGTAGCGCAGGCAATATGGACTGCACGAATTTGGGCTTAGGCACTAGTCGATTTCCCCGAAACGGTTCTCAACCAACCTCTTGAGTGATCTTACCGCATCCTGGGAATCTGCCCCCTCTGCCCTTACGGTCAAGACACTGCCCTTAGGACAGGCAATGGTAAGTATCTCGAGTATGCTCTTACCATCCACTGCCTTACCATCACGCATCAGCCAAATCTCCGATTCAAATCCCCCTGCCACCTGTGCGAACCTCGATGCAGGTCTGGCATGTAACCCCAGCCTGTTCCTGATCACAACCTCTACTTCACACCTCATGTTAACAACAACTTTCCTCCTAAATCCATTTTCATGATAGCATATAAAAAGGAGATGGGCGAGTGACCTTGCCCATCCCATGGTCCCTTGTCCTACCATAGGGCCATGGCCCCAAGGCCTGCCAGCAACACCACCAGAAAACCAAACCCGACCCGCCTTATCATCACCGGTCCTCCGATGAATATGGCTATTCCACCCTTTACTATGGTGTTGACAATAGCTGCCAGTATTATCCCATGTGATGCAATCTGGTTTGATAGCTCGGCCTTTGCCATCCTGGAAAGTGACAGGGTAATGGCATCTACATCGGAAATCCCTGAAAATGCCGCCAGGGAGTATATCCCTGAGGGACCAAACCAGTTCTTTAGGGCATTTGCGAGCACCATGATCAGGGCCAGGAATGCACCGAACTTTATGGCAGTTGCAAGTTCCACCGGGTTTTCAAGGTTTAAGGTCTCTGATTTTTCCCCATTCCTAGAATCATACCAAAGAATGAAGGCCACGGCATAGGCCACAACGGTCATCACGATCATGGGAACAGATATGGAACGAACCATGGCATCATTGACCACTGCCACCTCGATCAGAATCCTGGGAAACATGGTGGCCGATGCAGCCACTATTCCGGCTGCCATGAGATTCGAGGAATCAGGATGTCTTTTTGCCGCCTTGGAAAGATCAAGGGTTACGGCAGTGGAGGAAACGAGGCCACCGGATATGGCCGTAAGGAGCACGCCAAACCTGGGACCGGTTATCTTTATGGCAAAATAGCCAACGAAGGAGATAGAGGCCACCAGCACCACCATCCACCAGATTTCATAGGGATTCAAACTATTCCAAGGTCCGTAGCCCTTGTTGGGCAGGATTGGCAGCATCACCACCGATATAAAAAGCAATTTTACCGCTGCCTCGAGCTCGTTTGCCTCCAAGGTCTTGAGCCAGCCGTGCAACACCGGCTTCATTCCAAGCAGGAACACTGCCACCACTGCCCCTGAGATTGCGATCCTTGTATAGCCAACACCAGCCAAGGCACCAAGCGAAAATGTCAATAGTGCAGCCACCTCCGTAGTGATACCAAGGTCATTTTCCACGGCCTCTGCGCTGACCATGTAACTTGCTGCCAGCAACAGCGATACCCCGACGAATCCCAACCCAAAGGCCATTATACCAAAACCATGTGCCATTACCCCTACGAGCCCGCCCAGGAAGCCCAATAGGCCAAAGGTCCTGATACCTGCCACCCTGCTGCCCTCTTTCAGCGCCCTTTCCTTCCAACCGCGTTCGGTACCTACCAGTAGGCCTGCTATGAGGGCTGCGGCCAGACGCTTTGTAAACTCTAGTTCCATATGACCTGTCCGTTTGATCGGCCTGCTTTCACTCTAGGTTATACACCAGCAGATCGTGCCTGGAACCACTGCCATTTTATCCTTTGAACAAACAGATTTTGTGGTATGGTTCAGGCACTTGGGATATCCTAGCATGCCTGCGCACCCTCCGTCTTGCATCTTTGGCAGACTTGCAAGCTGCATAATTTAACGTGAAAATACCCCCTTGGTAAGGATTGTATTTTCATGTCCAGGGGTGCAGCGCCAGTATACGAGTTGCATGAAAATTTGGATTAATTCCTGTATCACCATTTGTAAAGTATCTATACATTGAAATACCCAGGAGGCTATACACCTTCAAGACGACCTTGACCAATTGTAACCATGACTAAACTTCCATGCGGCCCATACCTTGGTGCCGCACCCCCAATACATGAAGATACAGCCCATAGACTCTGTATTTTCACGGTAAAATCTATCAGGAGGTCCGGATGATCCCTGTCGTAACATTTGTAGGATGGCATAATTCGGGAAAGACCACCTTTGTGAGGAAGGTAATCAGGGAATTAATGGACAGAGGATACAGGGTAGCGGTATTCAAGTCTAGCAAGCATGCATCAATCCAGTTCGATCGTCCGGGTAAGGACACCTACAACTACAGAAAGGATGGCGCTGATCCTGTATTGTTTCTTTCACCAGACCAGTTGGCACTCTTTTCTGGCAACAATGGTGAATCCATCCTTGGACTTGCCTTCCATCATTGCCCCCATGCCGACATAGTGATATGCGAAGGATTCAAACATGCCAATGGTATCCCCAAGATCGAAATCAAAAGGGACGACCTGCCAGACAAGCCCTTGGAGGAGGAAATCAAAGGTGTTGTGGCGGTGGTCACAGATACGGATCCCAACAGGGAAGGCCATTTCGGGTACGATGATTACGTGGGCGTTGCCGATTTCATAGAAGACAAATATATAAAACCTGCCAGGAGAAAATCTGCCGATGTAACCCTTTTCGTAAATGGCAGGAGGATTCCCTTGAAGGATTTCGTACAGGAATCCCTATATGGTACCCTCATGGGTTTCATAGGGGCCTTAAAGTTCACAGAAGGGGCAAGGGATGTAGAAATCAAAATAAGGCACCATAACTCTTAGCGGGTATCTATTTTCCAGGCAAGCGCCTTGCAGCAGGTAGATCAGGTCTCCGTGCCAGGCCCTGTTTTCCCTGCGTTATCCTGTGGACGGTTGGATAGCCCCTCTGCACTGTCTGTCTGGCCCGATCCATCCTTTCCTGCCTTTCTTTTAAATATCTCCACAACCTGCGCAGAGACGTCTTTTAAGTGAATGTCCCGCTGGGGGAATGGAATCTCTATGCCCGCCTTCTTGAACTCTCTAAAAAGGGCAAAGTAATAATCGCTGGTAAAGCCGTGGAGACTTCGAAGCTCTGTCATCCTTATCCAGACCTTTAGATAGAAATTGAGGCTATTATCCCCAAAGCCCTGGAAACGGATAAAAAGAGGGTGTAATGGATCCTCCACCGTGGATGGAACCCCCCTTGCCGCCTCAAGCGCAATACTGGCTACCTGGTCAGGGTCGGAATTATAGGAGACCCCAAAGGGAATTGTGAGCCGGCGCCAGTTGTCGCTATAGGTCCAGGTACGTACGCGTCCGGATACGAATTCCGAATTGGGTACTATGATCTCTTCTTGATCCTGCGTACGTATGATGGCCGATCTCATGGTGATCTCCCTCACCTCACCTATGAGGCCGTCGCCAAGCTCTATGAAATCACCCATCTTTATGGAACGGTCTATCAAGAGTATGAGCCCGCTTACGAAATTGTTAGCGATGGTCTGAAGACCGAAGCCGATACCAACGCCCAGGGCGCCCAGGATTATGCTCAACTGGCTGAGGTTTATACCCGCTGTCGAAAGGGCTATGAGTATCACCAGGGCAACGAGGGCATAATAGATGAGCGTGGTGATGGAATTGACTGTTCCGTAGGACAGCCTGGTCTTTTGAAATAACAGCTTGGTCAGTTTGTTACGGATTATACGGAGGGATATGATTCCAGCGAACAACAGGAACAAGATCTTCAGGACACTATTTAGGGTAACGGATGTGTCACCGAAGGTCAGGAGTGGATAATACAAAACGGCCTTTATCTCTTCCCAGGTGTTGGCAAAATGTACCGCGCTCCATACCCTCAACCTTTCATACCAACTCGCCTTTTCCTCTATAAGCCTGACAATGAGGTTAATCCTCTTTTCGAGCCGGTCTATGGAGGCCTCGTTCCTGTTCAAATCGGCAATTAGGGAGTTTATTTCCCCTTGGGCCTGTTTCAGATTTGACCTGGCATCCAGGGAGGAGGTATTGCCTTTCCTTTCCTTCCCATGCGCCCCGGCAGCCTGGGTAAAAGAGGATAGCTGTTGCACCAGGTCGGACTTCATAACCTTTGCATCGGCAGTTGCCTGGGTAAGTCCAGCGTGATACCTGGCCAGCTCGTCGAGCTTCTTGGACCATTTCCTTACCAGTACATCCAGGCCCATCGCCCCAGGAATGTGGGCATAACTAGATATCCAGTCATATTTGAACTGACTGCCTATCGTGTCTAGCTTGAGTGCCAATTTCTGTTGGCGTATCCTTTTTATCTTGATCTCGTAGAGCTTGATCCGGGTCTCGAGATATTTTTGCCGCTTCTGGAAGGTGGCACTGGTCTGATTGCCAGAACCTAGGTCCTTGATCTTGGCAAGGGTATAGTTGAGTTTTATTTCCAGGTTGATTATCCTCCTGGTATATCTCAATCTTTCCTTATCAAGTTGCTCCTGGCGATCGTTTGACTCGCTGACCACCTCCTTGTATTCGTTTCTAGCCTCAAGGATGTCATGCCTTGTGATCTTAAGGCCTTCGAACACCTTCCTTAAAAGTGTTGAGCATTCCGACTCCTGTTTCTCAAGGCGTCCGATCAAATCCTGCATCCTCGATGCCTTTATCTTGATGAGGGCATACTCGCATTGCAGGCTCATTATCTGACCCAGCTTGAGATATGTCTCAACACTCACCGGCACCTGGGTTCTCAATTTCACATAGTCCGCCAGGAGGGACTTCAAATCATCCTGGATATCGGACAGTTTCCCCTGGTACAGCTCTGCCTTCTTGTTATAGATATGGAGTTGTTCACCCAGGTCTTGGAAAAAGGATACCAGCTTGTCAAAGGTGGGCAGTCCATAGGGCGGGGTACCAACCTTTGGGGCATGCAGATTCAGGGTTATCGGGGAATTTAACTGGGATTGAATCTGAACAAATTGCAGGGACAGTCCTTGGAACAGTTCAAGCGCATCTTCCAGAACCGATTTCGACACGCTGTCTGTCTTCTGGGCAAGAAGCGTACTTATGCTTGAGTCTATCCCCTTAATAAGGGCCTCGCGTTTCTTGATAAAGGCCTTTATTTCCTCAGGCCGTCCTTGATAAAGCCTTGTCTCCACAGCATGCTGGATCACGGGAAGCGGCTCCTGGGAAAAGGCAGGATGCCATGCAAAAAGACAGGCCAATAGGATAAACAGGGATAGGATATTGCCTGGTAATGCCTTGTTGGGATGTATTTTCACAGCAACCGCCATTTCCAGGGCGGATATAACGAAATGTGAAAGTACTCCCCTGGAAACATCTTGCCTCTTGTCCCTGTATATCCTTGTGTGTCCATGGCTAATCAAAAAATGCATTTTCGGATAAAACCTTCATGTAATCCACATAACAGGCGCCTTCTTTTAGGGGGCCTTCATAACCTCTTGACGTAAAGATAGATATTTCATTATGTTGACCTATCATTCCAAACTTTCATGGGGACCAGACCTTGGCGCCGCACCCATGGTTATGAAAATATAGTCCTTACCCAGGATGATTTTCACGGTAAATTATGCGGCTTGCAAGTTGGCCAAAGATACAAGGCATAGCCAAGCCTGGGAGTTTCCATGGTAAGGAATGGTTTCCAACTAGATCAGGCAGGTATCTAAATCGATAGCGACAAGGGAAGTCAAGAGATTAAAAAGGTTGAACATATAGAGGGGCCATAAGGGCCTTAATCCATGCGGGAAGGGAGAACAAGGCTATGGAAGTCAAAAAGATCAGGAACCTAGCTATCGTGTCACAGAGCGGCAGCGGCAAGACATCCCTTGCCGAGGCGATGCTCTTTATCTCCAAGGCAACCAGTAGGCTTGGAAAGGTTGATGATGGCACCTCGGTGCTTGATTTCGAACCGGAGGAGATAAAACGCCACATTACGATCAATACCGCATTCCATTGCCTTGACTGGAAAAAAGACACGGTCTACCTGATGGATACACCGGGTGAAGACAACTTCATAACCGAGACCAGGATGGCCCTGACGGCCGCTGATAACTGTCTATTCATTGCCGATGCAGTAGATCCTGTCAAGCCACAGACAGGTAAGGTCTGGTCCATGGTAAGGGAATTTTCACCGCCTACACTCATGTTCATAAACAAGATGGACCGGGAACGGGCCAATTTCCACAATGCCCTAAGTGCCTTGAAGGAGGCCTTGGATGCGCGCCTGGTTCCGGTAGCGCTTCCTATCGGCAGCCAGGAAGACTTCAAGGGCCTGGTCGATCTCATACGTATGAAGGCATTCATCTTCGAGGGTGATGGAAAATACAAGGCCATCGACATTCCCGAGGACATGAAGGAGGAGGTTGAAGATGCAAGGAATAACCTCATAGAGTATGCAGCGGAATCGGACGATGACCTGCTTGAAAAATTTCTCGAGGGAATGGATCTCAGCCCGGAAGAGATAACCGCAGGACTCAAGCAGGGAATCCTCCAGGGGGGCTTTGTGCCTGTCTGCTGTGGATCTGCAACCAAGGTCATAGGTGCAAGCAATGTTCTTGATCTCATTGCCGGGTTCCTCCCATCGCCTGACGAGTTGGGTGCAAGGTCTGGAAGGAATCCCAAAACAGGGGAAGATGTCACCAGGGAACCATCCCCTGACGCACCTGTCTCAGGACTGGTGTTCAAGACCCTCACGGATCCCTATGCCGGACGTCTATCCATCATGAGGATATTTTCTGGCACACTAAAGCCGGATTCATCCCTGCTCAACGCAAACAAGGACGAGGTAGAACGTTTCGGCCAGATCTTCGTGCTTGCCGGCAAGGCCCAAAAACCCGTGGAAGAGGCAGGCCCTGGTGAGATAATAGCCATGGCGAAGCTGAAGGTGACTGCAACAGGTGATACGTTGTGCGACCCTGCAGATCCAGTGCTCTACCCGTTCGTGGAATTACCTACCCCTGTTCTCACCTATGCCCTCAAACCGAAGACAAGGGGTGACGAGGAGAAGATTACCCAGGCCCTGGCAAGG
>WFZW01000162.1 GCA_015489365.1 Deltaproteobacteria bacterium
CGTTCGGCCGCCTCCAGGTCCACGTTATTGAATCCTGTGCATCTTAATAGCACGAGTTTTATTCCCTCGTTGGCAAGATTTTCAAGTACCTCTGCTCCCAGGTCGTCGTTTACAAAGCAGCAGACCGCTTCGAAACCGCGGGTCATGATGGAGGTATCCTTCTTGAGGCTGGCCTCGGTAAAGTGGAACGTACAGATGCCTTCTCGGTTTGCCCTTTCGAGAAACTCACGATCATAGGAGCGGGCACTAAAGACCATGATTTTCATGTTTTTTTACCTCCTGCCAAGTTGTTTTTCGAGCTCTACTACGTCCTGAATGGTCTTTAGCACGCTGTCGGGATTCAGGCTCATGGAGTCGATGCCTATACGAACCAGGAATTCGGCCACCTCTGGATAATCAGATGGGGCCTGCCCGCAGATGCCGCTGTGCCGGTGGTTACGCCTACATCCTTCCACGGCCATTTCAATCGCCTTTAGAACCCCTGGATCGCGTTCATCGTAGTCGAAGGCCACTATCTCGCTGTCTCTATCAACCCCCAAGGTGAGCTGTGTAAGATCATTGCTCCCAATACTGAAACCGTCAAATACCTGGCTGAATGCGTCGATCTGGATGACGTTATTGGGGATCTCGCACATGACGTAGATCTTGAGATCGTTTTCACCCTTTTTAAGCCCATATTTGGCCATGGTCTCAATCACCTTCTTGCCCTCTTCCACCCGTCGGCAGAAAGGGATCATCAAGATGACGTTTTTAAAGCCCATTTCATCCCTTACCCTTTTCATCGCAGCACATTCCAGGGAGAATCCCTCTTCATATGCCGGGTGGCTGTAACGCGCCGCTCCTCGAAAACCGATCATGGGATTGTCTTCCTCGGGCTCGAAGAATTTACCGCCAAGGAGTGTGGCGTATTCGTTTGTCTTGAAATCGCTCATTCGGACAACGCATGGATTGGGATACACGGATGCCGCGATTGTGGCCACCCCTTCAGACAGGGTCTTTACGAAGAATTCTGTCATGCTCTCATAGGCCTTGGCCAGCCCTTCAAGGGCGCTGCGGGTTTCCTCGTCCACCTTTTCAGGATGCATCAACGCCATAGGGTGTGCCTTGATGTATTCGTTTATGATAAATTCCATGCGGGCAAGGCCGATACCATCCACAGGCAGGGAGGCAAGGGAGAAGGCCTGGTCAGGGTTGCCAAGGTTCATCATGATCTGCGTCTTGGGCCTTGGGAGATTGCCAAGATCGGTTTTTTCTATCCTGAAGGGCAAGAGCCCCTCATAGACATAGCCGGTTTCGCCCTCGGCGCAGCTTACGGTAACTTCCTGTGTATCCTTCAGCACCTCGGTTGCGTTGTCAGCCCCTACCACCGCCGGGATGCCAAGTTCACGGCTCACTATGGCAGCATGGCATGTACGGCCGCCGCGGTTTGTCACGATGGCTGCCGCTGTCTTCATTACAGGCTCCCAGTCAGGTGTCGTGGTGTCGGCTACTAGGACCTCGCCTGGCTTGAACTCGCTTAGGTGGCTGACATCTGGAATATAGTGTGCCTTGCCTTTTCCTATCTTGGTCCCGACGGCCCGTCCTTTAACAAGGACCTTGCCACGCTTTTGGAGGTGATAGATCTCAAGTATTGTTCCATGCCTTTGGGACTGTACGGTTTCTGGCCGGGCCTGGACCATGTATAGGTGTCCGTCAAGGCCATCCTTAGCCCACTCCATGTCCATTGGTTTGTGGTAGCCGGCCTTTTTGGAATAGTGATTTTCCACCTTGATTGCATAGTCGGCCAGGACCATTATGTCTTCGTCAGTAATGCAGAAATGGCTGCGTTCCTCCTGGCTGGTCTCCACGTTTTTCGTATATTCCACGGCTATGTTATCCAGGTTTAGTTCCTCACTGAAAACCATCTTGAGCTCTTTTTTGCCCAGGCGACGTTTCAAGACCGCGCGGTAACCCTGGTTGAAGGTGGGCTTGTGGACATAAAAACTATCTGGATCAATGGTGCCCTGGACGACGTTTTCGCCAAGTCCGTAGGCCGCGTTGATGAAGACAACGTCCTTGAACCCGGTTTCTGTATCGAGGCTGAACATAACGCCGCTTGCACCCTTGTCGCTTCTTACCATCTTCATTACCACCACGCTAAGGTATACCTTCAGGTAATCAAAATGGTTGTCATACTTGTAGTGGATGGAGCGGTCGGTAAAGTTGGAGGCCAGGCAGCGCTTGTAGGCATCAAGCAGGGCATCCTCGTTGTGGATATTGAGATAGGTGTCATTCTGGCCGGCAAAGGATGCCTCGGGTGAATCCTCAGCGGTGGCAGATGAGCGAACAGCAAGCGAGAGCGTCTCACCGTACTCCTCCTTGAGGCCTCTAAAGCCCTCAATGATCTCGGCCTTCAAGTCTTCCGGGATCTTGCACGAATAGATAATATCCCTGCATGTCTTTCCCCGCCTTTGGAGTTCTTGGACGTTGTTTGGATCTAGGTTGTCGAGTTGTTCATGGAGCTTGTCCCAGGCGTTATTTGAGTCAAGGATATATCTATAGGCCGATGCCGTTACGGCAAAGCCGTTTGGCACCCTCACCCCTTCGCTGGTAAGGTTTCTATACATCTCCCCCAGGGATGCATTCTTTCCACCTACCTCCGGGATATCCTCTATACCAATTTCTTTAAACCATTTGATATACTTACTCATCTTATACTCCACTTATTTTGTTAGGCACCTTGAAATAAATGCCTTAAGTATCTCTACAGGGTTTATCAGGATATCTTACTTATCTACTTGCCTCAGATAGGAAGGGTCTCTATGAGATCTAGGAGGCGCTTTGAATAGCCATATTCGTTGTCATACCATACCTGGAGCTTTACCATGTCCTCCTGGATCACCCTGGTGGAAAGCGCATTGACTATCCCCGAGTGGGTGTTGTTGATTATGTCTATGGAAACGATCTCCTCCTCTGTGTATCCAAGTATTCCCTTTAGGGATCCCTCGGATGCGGCCTTTAATGCCTGGTTGACCGTCTCCACGGTGACCTTGCTTTTTAGAACCGCACTTATATCTGTTAGGGCACCGTCCGGGATGGGTACCCTGACGGCCATGGCCCTTAGCCTGCCTTCGAGTTCAGGGATCACCCTAGTGGTGGCGATGTCACTTCCAGTGCTGGTGGGGATGAGGGAGACCGCGGCTGCCCTGCCCCGTATCCTTTTTTTTGCAGGTCGATCCACTAGTCCTTGGGTGGCCGTATAGGCATGGATGGTGGTTACAAGGGCCTTTTCAACGCCAAAGGTATCACATAATACCTTTAGGGGTGGGGCCAGGGAGTTGGTGGTACACGATGCATTTGAGATTACAAAGTGCCTTTCAGGATCGAAGGCATCCTGGTTGACCCCAAGGACCACCATGAAATCCGCATCCTTTGAAGGGGCACTAATAACTACACGCCTAGCCCCGGCATCTAGGTGCTTGGCAGCAAGTTCCCTTTTGGTAAACCGCCCGGTACATTCAATCACCGCGTCCACTTCCAATTTGCCCCATGGAAGGTTTGCAGGGTCTTTCTCAGAGAAGATCTTTATCTTCTTGTCACCTAGCTGAACGTAGCCATCCCCATATGTGACCGGATAGGGGGCCTTAGCATGTACGGAATCGTATTTGATCAGGTAGGCAAGGTCATCCGGGGGAACGAGGTCGTTGGCCCCTACGATTTCGAATTCATTGGTTCCAGAGGCCATATAATGCCTGAGAACAAGCCTTCCGATCCTGCCAAGGCCATTGATAGCAATTCTTTTCATCTTTACTCCTCCTTCTTTGGGGTTTAGGCAAGGTCTTGGATATGTTGTAGCAACCTATCGATCCTTAAACGATTGCTCGCGTAGCTCATGATGACTCATTGATAGGTTGAACCTATTGATAGTGTGATTGAAAGGACCTGAATAATTCTTCTTTACCGCACCTCAAGGCCAAAGTTCTGCTACTTAGGTTACTGTTGGCCCTGTTACCCCCTATGACCTAGGTGTAACTAACGCTATGTACTGGCCATGAAGGTGTCAAGTTGTAGAATTGTTACATTGTACCCATATGACTGTGAGGAATGAAAAGGACAGGGAGCGGGGCATGGCGGGCTATGGCATTGGCCGTGCTTCCAAGAAATATCTCGGGTATATATCCCCGTCCCTGGGCACCCAATATTATCAGGCTGTAGTCGCCACTCCTTGCAAGCTTTAATATCCTTTGGGCTGGAATCCCGTATGAGACCTGGACGGAACAGGGACCTGAGCCATTGGCCTCCAGATGCTGCCTCAACCGTTCCAACCTCTCCCGGTCCTTCCTGTCGAATTCAGGTAGTCTGTCCCGGAGGTAAGGATCTATTCTGGTCTGGTCGTGGACGTGGTAAAGGGTTACCGCTGCCCCGGTTGCGGTGGCGATACGTTCGAGGAAGACAAAGGCATTTTCAGCCGTATCGGAAAAATCCGTTGGAAAGAGTATATGCCTGGTGCAAAGGCCCTCTTCAACAGGTTTAGGTGGCAAGGTGGTATCGTCAGACAGCCGGAACAACAGGGTGGGGCGGGCCATCTCATGGAGCACGCTGTAGCTGACACTTCCTATGAGTGAACCCCTGAAGCTACCACGGTGATGAGAGCCACAGATGACGAGGGAGACATCGTGTTTTTCAGCAAGTTCGAGTATGGCCCTGCCAGGTACACCGACGACAAGCTCCTCCTTACACTTAAATCCCTTTTCCTTTAGCATCTTGCCCCTGGCCCACAGCTTTGCCTTGAAGTTTTCAAGCAGCTCCTGACCGGTGCTGAAGCCCTGTGGTGCGTTCAGCACGTGGACCAGTACCACGGCCTTTACCCCGAGCTTTTCAGTGGGCAGGCAACTGAGCATAAGATCAGGCGGAGTAGTGAGGTCGTCTGCAATCAATATTTTTTCAAACATGGCATGGGAATATCTGGTATCATCTACCCTGAAAATACATCCTGCCCTTGGGCGGGCATTTTTTTGTCCAACGGGGTTGGCACCAGGTGCCTGGCCACATGGATCTATAGCTCGTAACCTGTCGTGAATATTTCCTAGTATATATGTATGCTAGGATAACAATGTTTGTCAAATAAAGAGCGGGGGCGTTTCTTGAGTGAGGGCCCTGTTTTCATACCCAGGGGAATGGCGCCGAGGTGATCGGACCGCGAGAAGGGTAGGGATATAAGGAGTAGTTTTGATTAGTAGGGCGATAACGGCCTTTGCAGGCCTTGGGCTTTTCCTCTTCGGCATGACCCTATTGGAACTTGCCTTAAAGGATGCGGCAGGCCGAGGCTTTAAGGAAATCATCAAGAAGAGCACGAATACAGTTCCAAAGGCCATATTTTCAGGCGCCTTTGCCACGGCCATACTCCAGAGCAGTTCAGTGGTTTCCCTCATCGTGCTCTCCCTGGTCGGGGCCGGGATAATTGCACTCAAAAGCGGAATAGGGGTCGTTTTCGGCGCCAACATCGGTACAACCGCCACTGCATGGATTGTGGCCTATGTTGGCTTCGAGATGGATATAGAGCCCTTCGTGTTGCCAGCAGTAGGGATAGGCGGTCTTATGGTGGCCTTCTTCAGGGATTCCCCAGGGCTGAAGGCAGCGGGCAAGATAGTAATGGGCTTTGGACTCCTTTTTCTCGGGCTTGGTTATATGAAAAACGGGATGAGCGGGTTTTCGAGGATGGACATAGGCGCATATTCCAACCATGGAGTCCTGGTATTTGTCCTTGTAGGCATAGCGGTTACGGCGCTCATCCAGTCAAGCTCGGCTACTACGGCTATAGCACTTACAGCACTTGGCACAAGGCTAATTGATTTTAACATGGCCGCGGCAATGGTGATCGGCGCAAACGTTGGCACAACGGTTACCGCCATCCTCGGGGCCCTTGGTGGGACTCCGGATAAAAAGAGGGTAGCTGCTGCACACTTTCTTTTCAACGTGATAACAGGGATCATTGCATTGATTCTACTCAGGTATATAACTACCCTCCTACTAACCGGACTCGACCTCGAAAGGGATGAAGTGATCGGGTTGGCCGCGTTTCACACCCTTTTCAATGTGATGGGTGTAGTGATACTTTCTCCATTCATTCCGAGCCTTACCAGGCAGCTAAGTGTCCGTTTCAAGAGAAAGGAGAGGTCCATTACACACTTCATAGACAAGGTGACCACGGAGGTCCCCGAGGCCGCTATAATAGCACTCAAGAACGAGGTTCTTCATTTATTTAAAATGGCCATGCAATTTTCCCTGTTGGTCATCAACGTGCGGCCATCCGATGTGCTCAAGCACAGGATGTCCACGGATCAGGTACTCATGAGAAACCATGGGATCTTGAACGTTCCATACGAGAATGTGTACCGGGAAATGAAACGTCTAGAGGCCAGGATAATAACATTTGCCACCTCCATTACAGTGGAGGAGTTGGCCACTACCGAGGCCAAGGAGGTGGACAACGCCCTGAGGGCCACCAGGAAGATCGCCGAGGGGGCTAAGACCATGAAGGATATCCGGCAGGACATGGACGATTTTGTGGTAGATGATGCTCCCTTTGTTATTCAGGCCTACAGGCATTTCAGAGAACGGATGATAAGGCTGGTGAAAAATATGGCTCGTCTGATAGATGGAGAGGATGGGCAGGCAGCCACGATAGAAAGGATATTCCTGGATATAGAAAGGGACAATGATTCTGCCATATACTCGTTGGCCAAGGCACTAAAGCAGGGGGAGATAGACGACACCTCAGCCGCTACCCTCATAAATGTGAATCATTCCCTTTATCGGACTTCCAGGTTGTTCTTGGAGGTAGTGCGGCTGTTATTGGGATACAAGATAGTTGGGAGATCATCGGGTGGTGCCTGAATCATCTTGTCCTTTATCCCGTTCGTGTAGGGTCCCTATCACCCTTTTCATGAATTCAGGTAGATCCACTGGTTCCCTGGAGGTAATGATGTTTCTGTCTACTACTACCGGGCTGTCTTCGTACCTGGCCCCTGCCTGTTCGATTGTTTTGGCCACCTTCCAGTAACAGGTAGCCCTGCGTCCCTTGAGCAGCCCCGCCGATGCCAGTATTAAGGGGCCATGACATATAGCTGCAATGGGCCTTTTGTCCTGGTCAAAGGCACGTGCTATATCCAGCACCTCTGGCATGGTCCTGAGCCTGTCAGGGGCCTTGCCGCCTGGCAGGAACAACATGCGAAAACCCGAGGGTTCAACCTCGTCCAGTGCCAGGTTCGCACTTACCGGGTATCCCCTTTTCCCCTTGACCTCTCCCCAGTCCGGGGCCGCTATATCCACCTGGTAACCCTCTTCCTTGAACCTATACATGGGGCACAATAATTCCGTGTCCTCGAAGCCGTCTGCAGTAATAAATAAGATCCTCATTCCTCTTTTCCTCCTGTGCACTTGATTGGCCGACAACCCATTGGGCCTCTTGTTTGGTTGTGTAGGGGGGTAAGTTGTGAAAAGACCTCTAAACTTTCATGCGGCCCGTATCTTGGAGCCGCACCCCAGTGCATGAAGATACAGCCCATATGGGTACTGTATTTTCACGGTAAAAAACTATCATCTGTCCGTACCTAGCGCTGTCCTCCGGATATGAAAATACGGCCCTTACTGGGCACGTATTTTCACGGTAATAGCCATTCCAGCGGGCTGGCACAACGAAGCATGAAGATGCCGCCCCTTGAAACATTTTGCCTTTTGTCCATGTACGTCCTTGTGTGTCCATGGCTAAACCGAAAATGCATTTTCGGATAAAAAGATAAGAAGTCGCGGGATGAAAGAAAAGGGCGGCATTAAAATTTTATTGAAGTAGGTCAAAAGGCACGAACGATATGCCATGATGGTTTTGGCTACTTTTGCCAGAGCCGGGATGCCTGATGTCAGAGCTTCGTAACCTCAGGAGTTGAGGAACTTCTTAGC
>WFZW01000163.1 GCA_015489365.1 Deltaproteobacteria bacterium
GTGGTCCCGATTCAGGATCTTTTCTGCCTTGTCAAGGTCCAGATGGTCCTCGGTATACTTATCCCAGGGAAGCTCGAGGATCCAGTCAAGGTAGGTCCTGGCAACGGTATATTCCGACGATGAAGGATGCATCCTAGCAAGCCTTTGAAGCTCCCGTTCGGCCTCTTCCTTGGCATCCTCCGGTAGATTCCTTGCTTCGAGCTTCTCCTTGAGCTCCGCCAGTTCGTCTGGTTTTTCTTCACCCTCCCCCAGTTCCTTCTGGATAGCCTTAAGTTGCTCACGCAGATAGTATTCCTTCTGGGTCTTGTCCACCTGATCCTTGACCTGGGACTGGATCTTATAGCCTAGTTCGAGGATCTCTAGCTGCTCCGACAATATCCTGAAGGCAATCTGAAGACGCTTCTTGACATCCAGGGTCTCTAGCACGGATTGTTTCTCCTCGATGGAGATGTTCAGGTGGCTCACCACGATATCTGCCAGGACCCTCGGATCATCTATGTTCATGACAACTGCCGCCAGTTCCTTTGGAAGGTTTGGAGACAGCTCAAGCACCTTGGAAAAGACCTGGCGTATATTTACCACCAGGGCCTGGGTCTCCATGTCATGAACCAGTTCATCCTGTACCGGCTCGATCCTTGCCTTTATGTATGGCTCCTTGCCGGTGATTTCCAGGATCCTGACCCTGGTAACCCCTTGGACTATCAACTTTGCGTGTCCCTGTTCATTCTTGGCCATACGAAGGATAAGACCTATGGTCCCTATATCATAGAGTTCCGGCTCACCGCCTTCTGTCTCCCCCTTTACAGCAACCACTGCGATAGTCCTGTCCGTTGCCAGGGCATCGTCTATCATCCTGACTAAATTGGGAGGCTCTATGACCCAGGGCATTACCATATGTGGGAAAAGCACTACATCCTTTCTGGGTAGTACCGGAAGCTCACGCACAGTATTCTGCTGAGCCTTTTCTTTTGTATCATCTAAAACGTTTTCCATGTCAGACCTCTTTTGCAAAAGTGAGACCTCCGAAGTATTCCGCCAAACAAAAATTCACAAGGCCTATGTCAACTGGACAACTACAAGACCATGCGGGAACATGTACAGAGTCTTCAGGAAAGGGCTCATGTTATATTTACGGTTACCGCATCGTTTGGCCTCTTATTCAGGCGCACAACCAGCATTCCGTTTTCATACCTTGCTTCGACCTCATCAGGGTCGAAGGCAACGGGGATTCGAACCGTCCGTTCAAACGGCCCGTATTCGATCTCCATCTGAAGGTACCTTTTATGCCTGAGCGCCACAGGGGAATTCCTTTGGCCGGTAAGGCGTATCATCTGGCCCTCCACGACCAGCTCCAGGCTATCTTTCTCGATGCCAGCGGCATCGAAGACCAGGAATATGGCATCCTCACTTTCATAGACATCCAAGGAAGGCACCCAACTACCATCGCAGAGGGCAACAGGTTGGTTAAACAACAGCATATCGTCTACCAGACACCTTAACCTGTCCTCAAGACGCCTCGGGGCACGTTGTACGCGTATCTTGATAATCGCCATTCCAATCCTCCGTGTATTTTTGCACAAACCGGCCAGAAATCTGCAAGCCACGATTTAAGCAGATTCTCTACATCGCTGCAGACAAAAAAAATACCGCTATGAAACATGGCTGGACACGGCCAGACAAATCGCTATCTAAATAAAAATAGGTCATGTAGAGGGACAGGGCAAGTAATCCTGCACGCCTATCCCTGGCAAATGCTTAGGATAGAGATTTGTCCTTGACTGGTTGCCACCCGTGATGTAATTAAAGGCCTCACATTTAATCCTCCTTGCCATACAGGATTTCTGTCCTATGAAACCCGTTTGGCCAGAAAAAAATAGCCCGAAAGGAGGCCGCATATGAAATTACGGCACTACGAGACCTTTTATCTCCTCCACCCCGATCTCAATGATGAACAACGGGAAACGATCAATAACAAGTTACAGGACATCATCGTCTCTGATGATGGTCAGATCATAAAAGTCGATCCCTGGCCCCTCAAAAAACTGGCATACGCAGTTCAAAAACAGACCCATGGTTATTACGTAGTCCTCGAATATGGGGCCAAGGCCTCAACCGTTTCCGAGGTGACAAGGAATCTGCGTCTGGATGAAGGGGTAATGAAATTCATAACCACCAAGTTATCCGACAAATTTGACCCTGCAAGGATTGCACAGGCCAAAGAGACCGGTTCAACTGCAAAAGAGCAGGCTGAAGGTCCTGGCGAAGAAGCATAGAAAGAGGAGTGGGAATAATGCAACATACACCTACTAGGCGTCCAAGGAGACGCAGGATATATGTCCGCCGCAAGGTTTGCCGTTTTTGTGCTGACAAATCGATTGCCCTTGATTTCAAGGACTCCCAATTACTAGGGCATTTCGTTACTGAAAGGGGCAAGATCCTGCCTAGAAGGGTGACTGGCACATGTGCCAAGCATCAAAGGAAGCTTACCAATGCCATAAAAAAGGCCAGGATAATGGCACTCATGCCCTTCACGTCCGGGCATGCCCTTCAACAAGGCTAGGCCTTTGCGACATATGTGGATCTGTTCTGGTGTCAATATCTACCGTGGAAATACATCCCTTCATCGATCAGGGCTGTATTCTTCATGTCCAGGGACGCCTGTAGAGAGGGACTTGCAGGCATGAAAATTTAGGTGCTTAGCAAAAAAAACGGAGACAAGGTCTTTAAGATACCGCGGCATGACAACCAGGTATCTGGAGTGGGAATCGTCGTACTATTGCTGTTCCTGCCACTGGCACTACCGGGGATAGAGACCCTTGGACAATTGGTATTTCCTGGTCTCATAGCCTGTAGTCTCGGTTTGCTGAACATGGGGATGGCGTTGACCGGTCTTGGGATAGTCCTTGTGGTTGGCTCCGCCCTTACAATCGTTATGGGGCACCCCATGGGGCTTGTATGGCTTTTGCAGGCCGCCGGACTCTCTGCGGTACTGATCATCGCCAAGGGCAGGAATTGGACCGGAACGCAGACCCTGGCAACAGGCCTGGCACTTTTGGCCGTTGCCTTCCTAGTTTCATTGACATTGGGTACCGGTATGGGCCTGCCAGAGGCCTATCATAAGCTGGTAAGCTCGATCTCACAGGACTTTGACAAGGCACTTACCACCTACAAGGAAGATTCCCCCTTCGATGCCGCTTCGCTCGATGCATGGTTTACCGAATTCAAGAACCTGGTGATCCAGCTACTTCCAGGTTTGCTATCTGTAGTCTTTCTGTTCTCGGTGCTTACCAACATGATCACTGCAAGGGTCTGCTGTCGAAAACGATGGCACTACAACCCATTTGGACCGGATTTTATCGAGTGGAAATTCCCAGAGATCCTAATATGGGGGACCATAGTAGGCGGGGGCATATCACTTTTTGGTCATGGAATCTGGAAACAGGTTGGTGACAATCTCCTGCTCTTCCTCGGTGCAGTCTATTTCCTGCAAGGGTTGGCCATAATGGGTTACCTCTTCCGCTACCTGAAGGTCCCGGCCTACTTGAGATGGTTCACTTACATATTGCTTGGAATCCAGTGGTATGGTCTATTGGGAATCGCCATATTGGGATTGCTGGATACTTGGGTTGATTTCAGAAGAAGGATCCAAAAACTCGGCAACAAGGACAGGGGATAATGCGGGACGCCTTCCATTAAAGCCTGGCAACAGAAATTTTATCCGAAAATGCATCTTCTGGAGGTATCTAGATGGAAATAATATTGAATGAAACCATCCCTTCCCTGGGAAAGGCAGGGGATATCGTCAAGGTGGCTGCTGGCTATGCCAGGAACTACCTGCTACCCAAGGGAAAGGCCTTAGTCGCAGACAGAAAAAACGTGGCCCATATAGAGAGGCAAAGGGCACTTATCCTGGCCAAGGCCGCCAAACAAAAGGAAGAATTCGAGGCGCTGGCAAATCAACTTGCTGGGCTTGACCTGACAATTCCGGTAAAGGTCGGCGAAGAGGACAAGCTATATGGCTCGGTAACCAGCATGGATATCGCGAGGGCTATCGAGGAACATGGTTACAGTGTGGACAAGAAAAAAATCCAACTGGAGGAGCCTATAAAATCACTCGGCGAATTTGAGGTGCCCATCAAGTTGAGTCCAGATGTAACCGCTACGGTGACGGTCAAAATAGTAGCCGAGGGTTAGCCCCTATCAAATCCATATAACCTCACGTGTCCAGGGCTGCTGCCTAAACATAAAAAATACCGTTTCATAAGGGCATATGAGGCCCATGGAAAGCAAAACTGTTTTGTCCGAAATTCAAAAATCATAGCCCTCCAAAGGGTAGCGGCTGGATAAAATAGGTGTTTAGGGGTCTTATATTGCTTAAGGACATCTCCAAATGGCACTATCGCGTCTTAAATCGGCAAAGGAGATTGCAGATTACCGTATCCCACCCCAAAACCTGGAGGCAGAGCAGTGTGTTCTGGGAGGAATCCTCATCGAGGATCGGGCCCTTCTCAAGGTAATAGAGCTTTTAAGACCTGAAGATTTCTATAAAGAGGCCCATGGAATAATATATTCGGTCATACTAGAACTGTTCGACAAGAATGAGCCACAGGATCTGGTAACCGTAGGCAGTGCGCTCAAGACGAAGGGCAAGCTTGAGGCAGTAGGTGGGGCTGCCTATTTAGCTGAGCTGGCAGAAACCATGCCGGTGGCCTCGAACATAGGTTATTATGCAAAGATCGTAAGGGACAAGGCGGTACTGAGGCGTCTCATCCAAAAAAGTTCAGACATAGCCCAGATGTGCTACGAAGAGGCGGGGGATGTGGATGAGATACTGGAAAGCGCCGAGGCCTCGATCTTTGACATCTCGCAATCAAAGATAAAACAATCCTTCCACTCCCTGCGCGGTGTACTCAAGGAGAGCATCAAAAAGGTAGAGGATCTCTTTGAACGCAAGGAACTCATCACCGGGGTTCCATCGGGGTTTTCCGATCTGGACAAAATGACTGCGGGGTTCCAGCCCTCTGACCTCATCATCATAGCAGGACGGCCCAGCATGGGCAAAACGGCCTTTGCACTCAATATCGCCCAACATGTTGGGGTTACCCAGGGAATTTCGGTTGCCTTTTTCTCCCTAGAAATGTCTAAGGAACAGCTAGCCTTGAGGATGCTGTGCTCGGAGGCGATGATAGATGCACAAAAGGTCCGTACCGGATTCCTAAGCGACAAGGATTGGCCCAGGATCATAGCCGCTGCCAACAACCTGTCCCAGGCCCCCATCTTCATAGACGATACACCTTCGCTATCCGTACTTGAGATGAGGGCCAAGGCAAGAAGACTCAAAAGCGAACATAATCTGGGGCTCGTCTTTGTCGATTACCTTCAGTTGATGAGGGGCAGGGGTGGGGCTGAACGACGTGAACAGGAGATATCGGAGATATCTAGATCTCTCAAGGCCATGGCCAAGGAACTCAGTGTACCGGTAGTAGCCCTTTCCCAGCTCAACCGCAAGGTCGAAGATAGACCTAACAAACGCCCCCAGATGTCTGATCTAAGGGAATCAGGGGCCATCGAACAGGATGCCGACATAATAGCCTTCATATATAGGGACGAGGTCTACAATCGTTCAGAAGACAATCCAAACCGTGGAAAGGCAGAGATAATCGTTGCCAAGCAGAGAAATGGCCCCACAGGTGTGATAAGCCTGGCGTTTATTGCAAGATATTCCACCTTTGCAAACCTCTCCCATGAAACCGAGCAATAGAAAGAATGACGCCCTCGGCCCTGCACGTCGGATCCCTATGATGTAGCGTTCTGCCGTGGAAATATATACACGCAGCGCCTTCATCCCAACACTCAATTACGGATTGCCTGGAGGACTCCGGCCATGATGGAGACGAGCAGAGGCCCCCACAGGGATATAATCAATAACTTACTCAAGTGGGACGGGATAAAATGGCCCGAGCAGGCGGCGGATCAGCTCGATATCTACCTAGAAGAGCTCTACCAGTGGAATGCCGTGGTCAACCTAACGGGCATACGCTCCATGCAGGAGATGGCACTGAAACATATAGGTGATACCATCATCCTTGCCAAGTGGTTACCGCCAGGCAAGAAATCCGTTCTCGATATAGGAACAGGGGCAGGGGTACCAGGACTCATCCTTAAGATCCTCCGCCCTGATCTCAACATGGTTCTTGTGGATGCAGTTAGGAAAAAGGTATCCTTCCTAAAAAGCACCATTGCAAGGCTAGACCTCACTGGAATAGAGGCGGAACATCTTAGGCTTGGAAATAGGCAGGCAGATGCCAGGGTAAGTCACTGGCGTAGATTCGACTGTATAGTAAGCCAGGCAATCGGGGGGATCGACTATCTTGCCAGGCTGGCAAGGCCGTTGATGGCAAGGGGAGCAATCGTTGTTGCCATGAAGGGCCCAAAGGGTATAGAGGAACTGAAACGCTCTGCCAAGGCCCTTAGTGAACTGGGCTTCCGGGCCAGGCCGGTGGAGATGTTGCAACCCCTTACTGGGCTCAAAAGGATCCTGGTCGTAATGGAAAAGGAATAATACGTCGAAGAGCGGATCGAAATTCAACGTGGAGAACACCCTATCCCTTCTAAGAAAGGATTTTGCAATCCTGGTTATCCTGGGGGCTAGCAACTTCCTTCCCATAGTTGGTCGGTGGCTCATGGGTGAACGTATGGCCACTCCGGTAGATTTTGGCTGGAAATGGCTGGATAGACGGCCTATACTGGGGCCCCACAAGACATGGAGGGGGCTCCTGCTTGCGATCGTTGGCGCTGGCATCTGCTCAAATCTCGTTGGTATCGGGGCAATGACTGGGGTGAAGCTTGCGGCACTTTCCATGGGAGGGGACCTCCTGTCCAGTTTCATAAAGAGACGAAAGGGTCTTCGAAGTGGCACAAGTGCTCCGCTTATAGACCAGGGACTCGAATCCATATTGCCACTGGCCATACTTAGAACCGAGCTTTACCTGACATGGATGGAGGTGTTCCTGCTAACAGGTCTCTTCATCCTATTTGACATCATTCTATCACCCATACTTTATAAACTCGGGGTAAGGCGTAACCCGCATTAGGCCGATCAGGAAAATATGCCTCTATTGAAAGCCGATTTCCATATCCATACTTCAGAGGATCCGGAGGATACCATACGTTATAGCGCTACGGACCTGATAGATCGGGCGCAAAGACATGGTTACTCCGTTCTTGCCATCACCAATCACAATTCATGTGTCTACAATGGATATCTCAGGGATTATGCCAAGGAACGGGGCATTGTCCTAATTCCAGGCATGGAGGCCACAATACAAGGACGCCACGTACTTCTTTTGAACTTTGACTTTGCCACCATAAATCCTTCAAGGCTGAAGGAACTCTATGACCTGAAGGATCGGAACAATCTGATAATCGCCCCTCATCCCTATTTCCCCAGCACCGTGGCACTACGTGCCCTTTTTAGGAAAAATATAAGGCTCTTTGATGCCGTAGAACTGTCACATCACTATTGCCCCAGCATCGATTTCAACAAAAGGGCACTGGAATTGGCACGCCAGTATGGCCTTCCAGTCGTAGGCACCTCTGATGCACATCAAAGATGTCAATTCAATACCACCTATTCCCTAATAGAGGCCGATCCTGATACAGGGGCCATCATAGAGGCAATAAAAAGGGGAAAGGTAAAGGTGATCACCAAGCCCCTCCCTCTATCCCTGCTTATCAGAATAAACATGGTGATGTTCCTGAGAAATCACATCATAAAGAGATGATTTCGAACCAGGCTAAAGGGGGGCAGTTACTTATGTAGGGAGGGATCAAAGGCGCCGGATCAGGTATAAAAATGAATCGATACGTCTTAGGTTCTTTATCCGGCGCAGCCCTTCGATAACCCAACGTCTCCTGGTCTCTCCTTGCATGGGGGATAAATAGAGCGCACCCCTTGGGTAATAGGCAGGAAGAAGATTGCAAACGGTCTCTTCCAACGTATCCATATGGGTGGCGGGAAGCGATGATCCGATGAGTACATTTCCGCTGACCTCGATATTCGAATAGCCGCGGTTGACCCCGATCATACGGCTAAGGGCATCCTTCACCTCACCCGCGTCCACGGGCTTTCTGAGATAATCAAGGGTATGCTGATCAAAGGATTCAAGACCGATATTGATGTAGACCTGACAGCCCAGCCCGTTTAAGCGATCGAAATCTCCAGGACCACATGAAAGGAAGGAGCGGGCACTGGCAAACATAAAGACATTGATCCCAGGGAAAGGGGAACGTTTCATGTCCAGGATACGCCGTGCTGCATCCACCGTAAGGGCCAATGTTGAAACACCGGCTGCCAGCCCGTCGTGCTGGCCAAGAAATAGGGAGCAATAATTCGTCAGATCTTCCCCCAAAAAATCCCGGAGTCTGTATAGTTGTTCCTCGATTTCATGCCTGCTCCTGACCCGGAAATCGGCCCCGGATTTGACCTGGCAGAAGCCGCAATTGAATAGACATCCCTCCATTACCATCACCGGTATTACATCATAGGCCACATGCCTGGTATCTGGGGGCAACACAGGGACGATCGCTTTCAGGATGGCCTTTAGATCCTGGCTGCGCTTCCGCAGTCGTTCCGGCGTCCAACTGGCAATCCTGTTCATGATGGCTACATTGTCGTCACCTTCAAGCAACCCTTGCCTCAAAAGGTAGGCTGCAATGGAATGCACGTTTTCAGCCATCATGATGCCCTCTCTTATGGCAGGCAACCCAAATGGTGAACCAGAAAATATGTTGTTACTGGGATATGGTAAGAATGGATAATAATACTCACCTGTAAGGCTTACGGTATCAGTGTATCCAAGGGTCGCGATATACAGCCAGTCGTTACCCAATGTGCGCTCCAGCCATTCGGTGGGGTGTGGCCAGTCATCGCCGTTCGACCTGAAAAATCGGGGTTCACCATTCAAGTTAAACTGACAAGTAAAGCGCCTTGTCACGAGCTCGTGGAACCAACCGTAACGAACCGGATAACTGACCTTGGTGTATGAAAAGAGGCCTTTTTTCCACGGCATAAATCTGGTATCTTCGCAAAAATCGTTTCCAGCTGGATTATCCCCTGTGTCCTCGGGTAAGGACCACGTTTTTTTTGATTCTACGGTTGCCATATGCCTTAATCTCGAGCTCCCATGCGACCTATCGCTAAGCCATAGTGCCTCCACGGCTTCGGGGCTTGGCCTCAATAATAGCGTTACCAAGCAGTTTCCCTGGGATGTCTAACTTCTTGTCCACTAACCACAAAGGACGGAACTCCCATTGAAACTCTACCTGCCTTATGATAGTAACCTCATTGTGACATGAATCACCTATCCTTTTTTAGAAAAATAGGGTTCCTTTTTGCCTTGTCATCCGTCGCCCTGATGATGTGTGGCTACCCGTCTGCACTTTGCTCCACGGCGCCTGTGACGTCCCAGCAAAAACACCGCCAAAAACCTTGGCATATCAAGGCAGAACGCATGACATTCTACCAGGATACCGGCGTTATCCTGGCTCGAGGTGGAGTAAGGGCATGGCGTGGAAACCTCAGGATTTCCGCCGATACCATACTGTATGATACGGTCCACTCAAAGGTAAGGG
>WFZW01000164.1 GCA_015489365.1 Deltaproteobacteria bacterium
CCCAAGGGTACAGGTAATGGTAACGATCTCGGATACCGCATCCATAATAGAGTCGGTGGCATCGGGTAACATAGAACTCGGCATGGTTGGTGCAAGGCTCAAGAACAAGAATCTGGAATTTACCCCGTGTTTCCGCGACAGGTTGGTACTTATCGTCCCGTCGGGACATCCCCTTGCACACAGGAAAGGCGTACGGATCCAGGAGCTGCTCAATGAGCCTTTTGTCATAAGAGAGCAGGGTTCCGGGACCAGGTATACCACCGAGATGGCACTTGAGGCACAGGGGATATATCTGGATGACTTGAATGTGGTCGCAGAGATGGGAAGTACCGAGGCCGTACGCCAGGCAGTAAAAAATGGCCTTGGCTGTGCCATACTCTCAGAAAAGGCGGTCGCAGACGATCTCGTCTACGGACTACTCCATGCACCTGCCATCGAATCGATAGACCTAAGAAGGCAATTCTTTGTAATACGCCATGGTCGCAGACAATTATCCCCACTGGCCAAGGCATTTTTCGATTTTCTCGCCCCCCTATGCGGCAAAGACGATTGAGGAAGGACGATGGGCCGGCAACATCACGACCATGGATTCCTGCGGGGTGCTCCATATAGTTTTCCTATCTAATTTCCCCTTCATATCAATAATTCCAATTGGATTTTGAAATCCCTTCAGCATATAAAAGGAAGGCTGCCAGTCTATTTTGTACAGCGCCTCTATCCTGTCCAATTCCCATAGAAGGGAATCTCAGAAGATCTGGTTTGAAAATGATCACCCATGACATAAGGAAGATTAACAATGACCAACGCATACGACGAAATGTGGAAGCGCCTTGACCTGGATCTAACCGCCCATGAAGGTCTTCTTACGGTCCTGGGCAAATTCTATAACGATATCTATCTTGACCAAAATGGGCGCCCCAGGGGCATGGAATATCTAGACTTCGTCATAAGCGAAATACATGGTCTCAGAATACAGGAGATCACCAAGGCCAAATCCGCTGGGAAAAAGGTATTTGGCACCTTCTGTGTCTTCGTACCCGAGGAGATCATCCTGGCTGCAGACGCCATAGCAATAGGGCTATGCTCAGGGGCAGAGGTAGGTAGTGAACATGCAGAACGCTACCTGCCACGAAACACCTGTGCCCTCATAAAATCATTTCTAGGCTTCAGGCTTGCCAGATTGTGTCCATTCACAAACTCCTGCGATCTGATAATTGGGGAGACCACCTGCGATGGCAAGAAGAAGGCGTATGAAATCTTCAACGATTTTATGCCGATCTATATCATGGAAGTCCCCAACACAAAAAGCCCGGCAGCAAAGGAACTATTCAGATACGAGGTGGAAAGATTCAAGGACAAGGTAGAACAGGTCACGGGAAACAGGATTACAGAGGATAGATTATTTGCTGCGATAAGGCTGGTAAACAGGCGACGAAGGGTACTAAATAGGCTCAATGCCATCAGGGCAGCAGAACCTGCACCAATTAGTGGAAGGGATGCACTATTGATAAACCAAGTGGCTTTCTATGACGATCCAGAAAGGTTCACAGAAAATATAGAACGCCTATGTGATGAACTGGAAGAACGGGTAGGCAGACACGAAGGGGTGGCGCCCGAGGGTACGAAGCGTGTCTTGATATCAGGCTGTCCCATGGCGGTGCCAAACTGGAAATTGCCCTATATTATCGAGGGCTCCGGGGCAGTAATAGTCGGCGAAGAAAGCTGCGTTGGACAACGAAATACCAGGGACCTCGTTGATGAGGACGTGCGGGATATGGGCGATATGCTCGATGCGATTACAGACAGATACATGGACATAAATTGTGCGGTCTTCACACCAAATGAACCCAGGCTCCGGGATATAGAACAGATGGCGAGGACACTGAAGGCGGACGGTGTCATACACTACGCACTGCAATTTTGCCAACCCTATGCCATTGAATCAGTCAAGATAGAGCAAGGGCTTAAAAGGGCCGGCATACCCCTCCTCCGCCTGGAGACAGGCTACTCAATGGAGGACATCGAACCACTTAAGACCAGGGTAGAGGCCTTCCTGGAGATAATCTGACCACCATGTTCAAGGCAGGCATCGACGTGGGTTCGCGCTCCATCGAACTCGTGGTACTAAAAGAGCGGGAGATCTACCTTAAGACCAGGCAGGAGACCTCCTTTGACTATGTTTCCCAGGTAAACAATATGCTAAATGGACTCGACCTGGACGCAACGCTGGTGACAGGTTACGGGCGTCATCTCGTTTCCAGGAAGCTGGAGATAGGGCATGTAACCGAGATAAAGGCCTACGCAGCAGGCGTCCGCTGCCTGTATCCTGATGCCAAGGCGATCCTCGACATAGGCGGGCAGGATACCAAGGCAATCCTTCTCGATGAAAACGGTCGGGTGGTCCGATTCGAAATGAATGACCGCTGTGCAGCAGGTACAGGTCGTTTCCTGGAGATCATGGCCCAGGCCCTTGGCTGCACGGTCATGGATCTTGCAGAGCTGGCCCTGTCGGGTAGACACTGCCTTGCCATTTCCAGCATGTGCACAGTATTTGCCGAAACAGAGGTGGTCGCATTGATGGCCAAGGGAACAAGAGCGCAGGATGTGGCAAGGGCACTGGTTCGTAGCGTTGCAAGACGTTCGTCCGCCATGCTAAGGCGGATAGGCGCTACCGACAGGGTGGTCTTCTGTGGAGGCGTGGCAAGGAACACGGCAGTTCACAAGGAATTGGAGGACATACTTGGCACTAAGGTAGAGGTCCCGGAAGAACCGGATTATGCCGGTGCACTGGGTGCTGCCCTTCTGGCCAATTAATATATGAAAGTGCGCAATGTTCCTAGTGGTATATTTTCGCACTTCGAGGATACGCACTACATGAAAATTTGGGATCATATCCAAACATGAGGCAGAAGAGGTAAGGTATGCGAAAAAAGGATTGTTCAGGCTTGGCATGTCCTCAGCCTGTCCTCATTGCAAAGGGGTTGATAGAAGAGGATCCGTGCAGCCCCATTGAAATCGTAGTTGATAACGAGGCAGCCAGGCAAAACGTCAGTCGTTTCCTAAAGAGCCAGGGCTGGGAGGTTGATGTTTCAGAGAAACCAGGCGACAGGTTCCTGATAAGGGGCAAACCCGGTACCTGCGCCTTAGAGCTTGAAAAATCACAAGGGGACACAGAAAGGATCCTGATCTTCATCCCTGCCGATACCATTGGTACGGGTAATGATGAATTGGGCAGGGCCCTCATGAAAAACTTCATTGGGACACTCGGGGAGATGGGTAAGGACCTGTGGAGAATCGTGCTAGTCAACGGGGGAGTCAAACTTACCGTTGAAGGCAGTAATTGCCTCGATGCCTTAAGGGCACTTGAAAGACAGGGTGTTCAGATCCTTGTATGCGGAACCTGCCTTGAATTCTTCGGTCTGCTAAAGGAAAAGGCCGTTGGCGAAACCACGAACATGCTGGATATAGTAACGTCCCTACAGCTTGCATCCAAGGTGATACGCATCTAATACATCCCTGTCCCAAGGCCGCCTATACCCCCTAAAGCCGCATCCCTGGACATGAAAAAAACACAGGATCCTTATTTGGGAATGTATTTCACGATAACAGCCATTTTCTGGACAAGCACAACGAAGTGTGAAATGCCCCCTAGGAACATTGCCCTTTGCCCATGAGTGTCTATGGCTAATCAAAAATGCATTTTGGGATAAAATTATGTACTTGAAGTACCCAGGTACGCCTATATATCCTCTGCCTTGCATCTTTGAGTAAGCTTGCGAGTCACCCGATTTGGGATTATAAAATATTATTCATAAATTTCTTATAATCCTAAAAGATGCTTATTTAATAGATTTGAACTCAACGATAAATATTATCCATACGGCCTGCCCTGCCATTCTATTGGCCCTTTTCCTGTTATTTTCTTACAACAATACCCATGCAGCAGGTGGCCATGTATGTTCTGTGCTCTACTTGGATGGCGCCATAGAGATGGCGCTAAAAAACAATCCAGGGCTCAGGCGTGCCGAGGCAAGATACAGGGCTGCCCTGAACCTTCCATCACAGGCCGGTTCCCTTCCAGATCCAATCTTGAGCCTTGGGGCACTAAATGTCCCAACAGACAGCTTTTCCTTGGAGCAGGAACCAATGACCCAAATGCAGATAAAACTGACCCAGTCGCTCCCATTTCCAGGAAAGCTTTCACTAAAAAGAGAATCAATGGAGATGGAGGCCGAGGCCTCTAGGCTTGCAGTGGAAGAGGAAAAGCTAAGGCTTATCCGTGATGTCAAAAGGGCGTGGTGGGACGCCTTCTTCCTGAAAAAATCCATAGGGATCATAAAAAAGAACCAGCAAATCCTTCAGGAACTTGTAGTAGTTGCCAGGATGAAATACCAGGTGGGCAAGGGGCTTCAGCAGGATGTTTTGCTTGCCCAGGTCGAGCTATCCAACCTACTTAACATGGAAACAGACCTTAAGGGCGCACTTGATATCAAAAAAGCCGTTATCACCAGGTTGCTAGGACGCCCACACGGAGCATGCTTCTCCCTGCCTTGCGACACCAAGGCCATCCTTCCCAGGATAGCAGGAGAGAAGGTACTCCTTAAGATGGCGCAGAATCATCGCCCGCTATTGGCCATGCAAAGAAAAAAGATCCAAGGTGCCGATGCCAGGTTGAGGCTTGCCCGAAAGGGCATATTGCCTGATTTCACCATAGGTGCTGCCTATGGATATAGACAGGGTCGAAACCCTACGGGTAGTAGGAGATCGGATTTTGCATCCCTCATGATCTCGCTAAACATCCCTATCTGGGCAAAATCGAAGCAGCTAAGCCGGGTAGCTCAAAGGAGCCAGGAGCTTGCAGGCTACGATTTCTCCTACAGGGATGCCCTCCAAAGGATCCAGGCAGAGATTTCAGGCCAATATGCCTATTACAAGAGCGCCATGGAACAGGCACTTTTCTATAGAGATACCGTCATCCCCCAGGCCAAACAGACTCTATCGGCCATGTTGAAGGGTTATCAGGTCAATAAGGTTGATTTCCTAAATGTAGTGAGGTCAAGGCTTGCCCTTCTCGATTACGAAAAGAGGTATTGGCGTACATTTACCAATGTACAAAAGGGGCTGGCCGGTCTCGAGGCCGCCATTGGTACAGACAATTTCATAAAGGCTAGGCAGGGACAGTGAGTGCATGAAAAGATTTTTGCTACTTATAGGAATCATTGCAGGGCTTGGCCTTGCTGCAGCCGGCGGCTATCTTGCCGGCACCAGGCTTGAGCCAAAGGGGATAAAATCCACCCAGGCCCCAGATTCCAAAAACAAGAGAAAGATCCTTTATTACAGGAATCCCATGAATCCAGCCATAACCTCACCCGTTCCCGCCAAGGATCAGATGGGAATGGATTATGTGCCGGTCTATGCCGACGAAAAGGGCACCAATGAGCCGCCAGGTACCGTTAGGATCGATCCGGTCATGGTACAAGACATGGGGGTCAGGACAGAGGTCGTCAGGAAAATCACCCTTGGAAAGATGGTCAGGGGCTACGGCAGGGTGGCCTATAATGAAAACAACCTCCTTGTAATCCACCCAAAATTCAAGGGTTGGATAGAGGAACAATTCGTTTCCAAAACAGGTGAACACGTAAAGAAGGGACAGCCTCTGCTGTCCGTCTATTCGCCAGAGCTTGTGGCCAGCCAGGAAGAATATCTATTGGCCATGGCATCGGAAAAGATGCTCTCTGAGAGCCCAATTGCCGTAGTAAGGAATAATGCATCCTCCCTTACAGAGGCATCCAGGAGACGCCTCGAACTCTTCGACATACCTGAATCCGCCATACAGGAACTTGAGAAGTCAGGACGTATAAAGAAGGCCATGGTAATCAATGCCCCAGCCACAGGAACTGTATTGATGGTGGGCGTAAGGCCAGGGGCCTATGTAACCCCTGTGACCGACCTGTACAGGATAGCGGATCTTTCCACTGTATGGGTATATGGCAACATCTTTGAACCGGATCTTGACTGGATACGTCTTGGGGACAAAGCGGTGATGAAGATAGCCGCCGCACCCGGAAGGACATTTCGTGGAAAGATAGACTTCATATATCCCTATGAGCAGGGAAAGACCCGGACGGTGAGAATAAGGCTACTCTTTGAAAACCCTGGCATGGTGCTTAAGCCAGGTATGTTCGCCAATATCACCATAACCGCCCGGGCAAGACACAATGTACTGGCAGTGCCATCAGAGGCGATCATACGCTCCGGGGAACAGGACCAGGTATTCATCGAGGTCGCGCCTGGAAGATTTGAACCTAGGTTAGTGACCCTGGGCATAGAGGCAAGGGGTTTTACCCAGATACTAAGCGGGGTGAAACAGGGAGAGAAGGTGGTCACGTCCGCCCAGTTCCTGATCGATTCAGAGTCAAAGCTGAAAGAGGCCACCTATAAGATGATTGCGCCTAAGGGTAACACCGGCATGGGAGCAAATACAACAGGTATGAACAAGGCCATGAAGATGGATAGCCCCAAATGATCAAAGCGATCATAAATGCCTCTGTCAGGCAACGGATGCTAGTCCTGGTGTTCACCGCCATAATAGTGGCTACAGGCATCTGGACCATCAAGAATATTGCAATAGATGCAATACCAGATCTTTCAGATGTACAGGTAATCGTCCTTACCGAATACCCCGGCCAGGCACCACAGGTAGTTGAGGACCAGGTAACCTATCCCCTTACCACTGCCATGCTGGCAGTACCACATGCTAAGGTGGTAAGGGGTTATTCCTTCTTCGGCCTCTCCTTTGTCTATATCATATTTGATGATGGCACTGATATATACTGGGCTCGATCCAGGGTCCTCGAATCCCTTAATTACGTATCTTCCAGGCTTCCACCTGGTGTTACCCCTGTCCTTGGGCCGGACGCCACCGGAGTGGGTTGGATATACGAATATGCCCTTGTGGACCGCACAGGGCGACATGATCTTGCGCAATTGAGATCCATACAGGACTGGTATCTCCGCTATCCCCTGCAAACCGTACCTGGCGTGGCAGAGGTGGCCTCAATAGGCGGCTTTGTCAAGCAATATCAGGTAGAGGTAGACCCTGATGCACTCGCGGCCTTTGATATACCCATAAGAAAGGTACGCCAGGCAATTGCCCGCTCCAACAGGGATGTGGGAGGACGCCTGATAGAGATGTCCGAGACCGAATACATGGTACGGGGGCTTGGCTACATAAAATCCATCAAGGATATCGAAAACATACCCTTGGCCACGAACGGTATGGGGGTACCTATACGCATAAAGGACGTGGCCTCTGTCCACCTTGGTCCAGAACTAAGGCGCGGGCTTGCCGAACTCAATGGAGAGGGAGAAGTAGCAGGTGGAATCGTCATCATGAGATACGGGGAAAACGGGTATGCCACCATCAAGGCCGTGCGCAAGAAGCTGGAGGAACTTAAAAGGGGACTTCCCAGGGGGGTGAAAATTGTACCGGTATATGATCGGGGCAGCCTGATTGAAAGGGCCATAGACAACCTTAGGGGCAAACTAATGGAGGAACTGTTGGTGGTGAGCCTCATATGCGTAATGTTCCTGCTCCATCTGCGTTCTGCCCTGGTCGCCATCGTAAGCCTTCCAATAGGGATACTTCTTGCCTTCATTATCATGAAGCTCCAGGGGATAAACGCAAACATCATGTCCCTTGGTGGTATAGCCATTGCGATAGGGGCCATGGTAGACGGGGCCATTGTTATGATAGAAAATGGCCACAAGCACCTAGAGCATGCCGCGGCTGAGGGCCATAGCCTGAAGGGGGCTGCAAGATGGAGGATAATGGGCAAGGCCGCTACAGAGGTAGGCCCTTCCCTCTTCTTCTCCCTACTCATAATAACCGTATCCTTCCTGCCCATCTTTTCCCTCCAGGCACAAGAGGGCCGGCTATTTAGGCCTCTGGCCTTTACCAAGACCTATTCGATGGCAGCTGCGGCCTTCCTTTCCATCACCCTGGTGCCCATCTTCATGGGACTTTTCATCCGGGGAAGGATCATGCCCGAGGCAAGGAACCCGGTAAACAGGCTGTTTCATATATTGCATAAGCCGCTTCTGGGCCTGTGCATCCGTTGGCGGTGGCTCGTAATATTACTTGCGCTCCTTTTCATGGCCGGTGCCTATTACCCGCTTTCCCGCACCGGGAGCGAATTCATGCCACCCCTGGACGAAGGCGATATCCTTTACATGCCTTCTACCTTCCCAGGCATATCCATCACCAAGGCGAAGGAACTCCTCCAACAGACCGACAAGATACTCAAGCACTTCCCAGAGGTGAAAACCGTATTCGGCAAGGTTGGACGGGCTGAGACCGCCACAGACCCGGCGCCATTGTCCATGATAGAGACTACGGTAAGGCTCAAGCCGAAAAAGGAATGGCCAGACCCGAGCAAGACCACTCGCCAGCTCATGAAGGAGATGGACAGGGCACTTCACATACCTGGAGTGGCAAATACCTGGACCATGCCGATTAAGACCCGGATCGACATGCTTTCCACCGGCATAAAGACCCCGGTGGGGATAAAGATCAGCGGACCAGACCTGGGTGTCCTCCAAAGGATCTCAAAGGATCTCGAAAATCTCATGAAAACACTCCCGGAAACCGTCTCTGCCTACGGTGACAGGGCGGTCGGAGGTTATTTCCTGGATATCAAGATAGACAGGGAAAGGGCTGCAAGCTATGGCCTAACGGTAGGGGACATAGAAGATGTCATCATGTCTGCCATTGGGGGCATGAAGGTCTCGGAAACCATTGAGGGACTGGAACGCTATCCTATAAACGTCCGGTATCCCAGGGACCTGAGAGATACCCCCCAAAAGATCGCTAGGGTTCTCATCCCCACACCAGCAGGGGCCCAGATACCCCTTTCCCAGGTGGCAACCATAAAGTTGGAACGAGGAGCACCGGTCATAAAGAGTGAAAATGCCCGTCCCAATGCTTGGGTCTATGTGGATATAAATACCTCTGACATAGGTGGATTCGTAAAAAGGGCAAGGGACCTGGTAGCAAGCAAGCTCTCCCTGCCTGCTGGCTACACGCTTTCATGGTCAGGACAGTTTGAATACATGGAACGGGCAAAGAAACGGCTACAGATAGTCGTCCCGTTTACCCTGGTGCTGATACTGCTTCTTCTCTACTTCAATTTCCAGAACCTATCGGAACCGGTAATCGTCATGCTGTCCATCCCCTTTGCCCTGGTGGGGGGGATATGGCTCGTGTACCTACTTGGATACAATCTGTCCGTGGCTATCATCGTGGGTTTCATTGCCCTGGCCGGGGTAGCTGCGGAGATAGGTGTGCTGGTCCTCACCTTTATTGACCAGGAACTAAAAAAGATCAGGCATGAGGCCGGGGGCAGGCGCCTTAGAAGCCAGGAGATTATGTATGCCGTCTATATCGGCACCTCGGAAAGGCTACGGCCTATCGCCATGACCGCCACTGCCACCGTGGCAGGCCTCCTGCCAATCATGTATGGTACTGGCACAGGTTCCCAGGTAATGCAGCGCATAGCAGCGCCGATGGTAGGCGGGATGATTACAACTACCATATTATGCCTGCTGGTAATGCCTGTAGTCTATGGAATCTATTTGCAATTCAGGGAAAGACGTTTGAAACCTACTACTTAAGGGCAAAACCCGAACTATGAGCGATAATTCCGCCAGATATAGGGCCATGGACAAAACCCTTGACCAAGAGAAACATGCTCAATAAAATGCAGGAATTCGTGGTTAACTTGGACGCTTGACAAAGAAATTTAATTATTGTATGAATTTTGAGCGAAAACAATTTTGTCATCGTAAATAATCCTAAAGGAGGGCAATATGGCTACTGTAGAGTACAAAGGTAAAACTTATGAAGTTGACGAGGACGGATTCCTGCTAAAAGGCATGGAAGAGTGGGACAAAGACTGGGTCCAATACGTAAAAGAACTGGAAGGAATCAGCGAACTCAACGATGATCACTGGAAGGTCATCAATATTCTGCAGGATTACTTCAAGAAAAACGGTATCGCCCCCATGGTTCGTATCCTGTCCAAGACCACAGGCTATCCTCTAAAGAAGATTTACGAACTGTTTCCGTCTGGACCTGGCAAGGGAGCCTGTAAGATGGCTGGCCTGCCAAAGCCGACTGGCTGCGTTTAATTTTTTTGTTTCCTTAAAAGAACTTGTTTTGAAGGGGGATCCTTGTGCCATTGCAAGGATCCTCTTTCAATTTGTAGACAAAGGACATACTTCCAAGTTTCCACCTCCCCCCTCCAATACAATCGAAAGAAGCCAGGGCTTATCCGTTTAATTGTTCGTACAAATGGGTTAGATTAGATGTATGCGCAACTTGAAAAGATCATACATTCCATTCCTAAGCCTTGTCTGTTTCCTGACACAAGTGGTCCAAGCTGCTGGAGAGGAACGGGATTACGCCAGACTCGTACAGGATTTCATGCCTATATCGGCCCTGGTAGTCAAGGTGGCTGGTCATACCGTCACCCTCGACAAAGGTAGACAGGCAGGCATACATCCTGGTGATCTCTTCAGGGTTTACACAAAGGGGGCCCCTGTCAAAGGTCCTGGCAAGAAAGGCGTAATAGGCTATCTCAAAAAACCCGTTGCCACGTTAACAGCGGCTAGGATCAAGGAAAACAGGACCATATGCAAGATCCTGGGATCTAATAGGGATATCAAAGCCGGGATGCCTGCAGTTCGATACTCGGACCTACGTGCTGCATTCATAAACACACAACCCGGAAATTCTCCGATTGCCTTGCTTGGAAAACGCCTCGAGCAGGATCTGCCCGATTTGAAGTGGCTGGATACATCACAGGTGCCCTCTGCAATCTATGATGCGCGCTCCATGAAGACCCTTGGCATAGACCTTCTGTTTTTGGACAGCCCCTCTGGCCTCGAGGTTTACGGACCAGGCAAGAGGTTACTGCACCGCTACAGCATCTCAACCATATTATCCCGAACTGCAACGAGGGAAAAGGAACCGCGCTCCCGTAGGATACAGGCCAGCCAGGAACTAGTGTTAACCAATACTGGCCGGGCTGGCCTACACATAGATCTCCAAAGGGCCCTGTTGAAGGGACGGCTTCCTGCCGAGGCCTCCCAGGTTGAAGTAACCGATATAGATGGCGATGGCCAACCGGAGTGCCTATACCTTTTCCCCACCATCCTTTACATTACGCCCTACGGGCAATCGGGTCCGGTTTCCTTTCTCAGGATTACAGGACCTGGAGAGGCAGTAGGCTTTTCCACGATGCCAGGTACCGGATGGATTGCGCTTAATGTCCTGGTAAAGGGTATGGGAATGCGCTCCCTGTTGCTGAATTTTCATGGAAACTCCCTGGCGAAGGTGGAATCAGGGATCAACCTCTGGTTAGCATTCAAGGATGGCAATGGTGATGGCCGACGGGACCTCTTCCTGGGACAGGGCTTTGATAATAACCTGCTTTTTAGCCCGAAGATATTCCATCTGGAACCCAGTACAGATGGTATCTCTTATGTTGAAAGACTTAATTTCCCTAAGGGTTTCAGCGTGATAAGATCAACATGGATGGATATAAACAGGGATCGGGTTCCTGAGCTTATCTTCATAGATTTACAGGGGATACTAAAGATATATCAGGATGGTGTACCTATCTGGAGCTCACCTGTTCGCCTGGAGCCCCAAGGCAACCATAGTATGGCAATCGATTTCATCAAAATCCATGGAAATGATTCAAAGACCAAGCTGCTTGTTTTTTCAGGACTTTCAGTTGGTGGGCTCAGGCCGGAGACAATAACGTTTCTGGCCCTCGGCTGGAACAATGGAGAATATACAATAAACGATGTGGCAACTACACCCATCGAGGGTAGGCTAGTCGGTCTTTTCAAGATGAACGACACACCCTTTTTTGCCCTAGCAGATGGGAAAAGGAACAAAGAAGGTGGCCAGACGTTGCTATATTCACTACCTAAAGGGACATACTAACCCTGTAAGTACGTAATGGGTCTAAAAACTTATTAGAGGATGCAGGCGCACAGAGACCTTGATCCACCTATGATATTTCGGTTCCCGGAAATCCTATGCAGGTTTAAATTTTAAAATCAAGGCCTCTTTGACATGTCCTTGGAGAATAGTCAGTTACCGTGAAAACCCTAAGTTGCACTCAAGATTACCGCGGACAAGCCCTACACCGTAAACGGCTCTTCATAGCTACCTTTGGATGTCAAATGAATGAATACGATTCCCAAAGGATGGCCCAGGTCCTTCAACAGGACTACCGGCTTACTATTGCCCCGGAAGAGGCCGATGTAATACTGATCAACACATGCTCTATTAGGAAAAAACCAGAAAACAAGGTCTACAGCCTGGTGGGCAGATACAAGTGCCTCAAGGACAAGAAACCCGATCTGATCATAGGTGTGGGTGGATGCGTGGCCCAACAAGAGGGACAACGCATACTTGAACGTATGCCCTATGTGGACCTGGTGTTTGGGCCCCAGGCCATACACAGGCTTCCGAGGATGTTGGAGGATCTTTCCAGGAATAAAACCGCCAGGATATGTGCGACTCCTATGGAAAAGGATTTCGAGATACCATCGATCAAAGGCCCGCTCCCCGATTCCTCCATGGTCAGGACCTTCGTCACGATCATGCAAGGCTGTGACAACTTCTGCACCTACTGCATAGTACCGTTTGTTAGAGGGCGCGAAACAAGCAGGCCACCTGGCGCCATCCTCGAAGAGATCAGACGGGTCGTTTCGGAAGGTATAAAGGAGGTCACTCTCCTGGGTCAGAACGTAAATTCCTACGGCAAAAAGAACAAGGAGTTTCCGGATTTTGCTGAGCTTTTGAGGCTCGCAGACAGAATCGATGGGTTAAGAAGGCTACGATTTACAACCAGTCATCCCAAGGACCTTTCAGAATCTTTGATCAATTGTTTTGGACAACTCGAAACCCTGTGTGAACACCTACATCTGCCGGTACAATCGGGTTCATCCCGCGTACTCAAGAGGATGAACAGGCGCTACGATAGAACCGGGTATCTCACCAAGGTTGAAAGACTCAGGAAGGCCTGCCCGGATATCTCGCTCACCACTGATCTGATCGTGGGCTTTCCCGGGGAATCCGAGAGGGACTTTCAGGATACCCTTTCACTACTCAAGATCGTGGAGTATGATCAGATATTCGCCTTCAAATATTCACCCCGGCCAGGTACAAGGGCGGCTGAATTCGAGGACCAGATAGATGAAGAAGAAAAGTCTAGACGTTTGGCAGAGGTGCTCGATCTGCAAAGGGAAATTGGCTCCAAACGTTTCAAGGCCCTTGAGAATACCGTACAGGAGGTCCTTATCGAATCAGCTGACCAAACAGGCTTGAAGGGAAGGACCAGGGGTAATCACGTTGTTCATCTAAAGGGGAACAAGAATCTTGTTGGCAAATTGGTAATGATACGAATAGACAAGGCAGGCAGCCATTCCTTGCAGGGTTCTATTATCCCAAATCATGCACTTCAACTGCCGAATAAATAGAATTTTATTTAAATTACGATAGACTCTTGCAAACTGTAACGTGAAGATACACCCTGGGTAGAGGCTGTATCTTCATACCCAGGAGGGCAGCCCAGAGGTTGTCGGACAAAAAGGAAAATTTTCCATGGACTTCAATATAGCGTAATGGCAGGAACTCGCTGCCGCTTTTATGGAGACGACATGGCTAACATATCAATGTATGTTCACGCAATAACACTTGACCCTGATTCCAACTCACCCATCCTTATCCTGAAGGAGGAGGCCGGTGAGAGGACGTTGCCGATCTGGATCGGCCTTCTTGAGGCAACGGCCATCGCAACAGAAATGGAAAAGATAGAGTTTGCTAGGCCCATGACACATGATCTGGCAGTCAATCTATTGAAGGCCGTAGGAGTAGAAGTGCCTGAAATAACAGTAACGGACCTGAAGGAAAACACATACTATGCCCGGATTACCCTGAAACACGGGGATAAGACAGTGACGGTTGATGCCAGGCCAAGCGACGCAGTGGCGCTCGCGCTAAGGGCAGGGGCCAAGATCCTTGTAAACGAAGAGGTCATAAGAGAGTCAAAACCAATGCAACAAACCGTATTCTCCGGGGAAAAGACCGAGGAAGAAAAGGAAAAATGGACTAAGGTGTTGGAGGAACTCGACCCGGATACATTCAAGTACAAGATCTAAGAGAGGGCCTTAACCATGCTCATGTTTGATCTACACTGTCATTCACTCTTCAGCGATGGAGAGCTTCTCCCCTCTGAGCTTGTACGTAGGGTAGAGGTCAAGGGTTATAAGGCCATAGCCATAACGGACCATGCCGATGCCTCCAACATTGACCTAATTATTCCTCGCCTGTGTCGCCTTGCAGATGCGATGCAAAACGTGTGCTCCACCATCCTCGTGCCAGGCATCGAGATAACCCATGTTCCCCCAGACCTCATCAACGAGGTGGTACAGACCTCGAGAAGGCTCGGGGCCAGACTAGTGGTTTGTCACGGCGAGACCGTGGTGGAACCAGTTCATCCTGGGACAAACAAGGCGGCCCTAGAAGCCGGGGTAGACATTCTAGCACACCCTGGCCTTATACAGGCCGAAGACGTGGAGCTTGCCGCACAAAAGGGAATTTTTCTGGAGCTTTCCGGCAGGAAGGGTCATTCCCTGACAAACGGGCACGTGGCAAGGCTTGCCAAAAGGTATGGGGCTAAACTCATCATAAATTCCGATGGCCACGCCCCGTCGGACTTCATGTCTGACAAGTTTGCACGGACCGTGGGAAGGGGAGCAGGTCTCGACTCCACAGAGGTGGAAGTTGTCTACGAAGAGGTTTGGGATTGGCTCAAGAAACGAATCCTACGATAACCCTTCATGCAGCCCATAAACCTTGATCCCAAATCTTGCAACGCAGAGGAGGATACGGCTGCATGGAAGTTTTATCAAAGAATGCATTTTTGATTAATAGCCATGGACAAAGGACGAAATGTTCCCAGGGGTGCATTTTCACGGTAGATTGACCGCTGCAGCTATATCCTTTTCCCTAATGGTCCCCCAGGAAGGTACCTTCCATTTATCCTCCCTTTCCTCGACTACTCTCCAGGCATACCGACGTTTCAACAACTCTTGTACGAGCAGGTGATGAAGTCTATGTCCGCTCTTGTACGCATTTAGCCTGCCCTTTACAGGCCTTCCCAGTAAATAAATGTCGCCAATGAGATCCAGGACCTTATGACGCACGAACTCATCGGAAAACCTCAATCCTTCCGCGTTCAGCACAGAGGTCTCACCTACCACTACTGCATTTTCAAGGGATCCACCCCGGGCCAGCCCGTTCTTTCTCATCAATTCTATCTCCTTGAGAAAGCCGAAGGTCCTGGCCTTGGCGATCCTTTTTGTAAAGGTCCGCGGGGTTACCTTCTGGGAAAAAACCTGCCTGGAAATGACCGGATGATCGAAATCGATCTCAAAATTTATTGAAAAATGGCTACTTGGCTCTATGGACAAGGTGCTACCTTGATTCGAAACGCTTACACGCTCAAGCACCTCTAGAAAGGTTCGGCACCTCCTCTGGGATTTGAGGCCAGCCTTCTTGATCAATGACATAAACGGACCAGCGCTTCCATCCATCACCGGGACCTCAGGGCCATCTATCTCGACCATGGCATTGTCTATCCCTGCTCCAGAAAAGGCAGCCATCAGATGTTCAATCGTGGAGATGGTCACCTTACCCGATCCTATCGTGGTGGCGAACCTGGTATCAACCACAAAATCAGGCTTGGCCGGTATCCAAGTCCTTGGCCTGATGTCAGTCCGCACGAAAACTATCCCCATATCTTCAGGTGCAGGCCTAATGGTCAGGGCGACCTTTTCACCACTATGCAAGCCGATTCCTACCGCCCTTGCAGGCCTTTTTATCGTATGTTGAACACCACTCACTGATTTTCCTCTCGCTCAAAAAGGTTTTCCATGCCACTGGTATCCACGTCGTATATCCAACGCGTGGATATGTGGCCCATGGTATACGTACCCTTAAATCGTCCATTATGATGCAAGGACAATGCCGGCCATAATTGCCCAAAAAACACCTGTAAAAATAAGTAGTTGTGGGGACAAAACAAAAAGGCTTCACAAGATGGGCCATAAATGTCCATGGATGGGGCACCAGGTGCGACCAAAATGTCACAGCAGGGAATCAATCATCCCTAAGATCTTATGTCTCACTAATGCCCAAATCCTTAAGTGCCCTTTCATCCCTTGACCAATCCTTGAGCACCTTTACCCACAGATCGATAAAGACCTTTTTGCGCCAGATATATTCAAGTTCCTGCCTGGCGAGCCTGCCGACCTTTTTTATGAAACGACCGCCCTTACCAATGATGATGGCCTTTTGGCTGGGCCTTTCCACGTATATATTGGCCCGTATCTTGACAAGGTCCTTCTCAGGGACCTCCTGGATCTCCTCCACCTTCACGGCAGTGGAATACGGTACTTCTTGCTCTGCAAAAAGAAAGATCTTCTCCCTTATGATCTCAGAGACCATCTCCTCCCTGGACTGATCCGTTATCATAGTACTTTCGTAATATTGTGGCCCTTCAGAAAGGAGACGAAGTGTTTCCTCGAGTACTCTTTCCACCCCGCTTCCATATTTTGCAGACACAGGAATAATGGCCTCAAAGGGATGGATGTCCTTGATCTCATCGATAATTGGAAGCAGGGTCTGTCTTGCCACCTTATCCACCTTGTTGAGTACAAGTATCACTGGCTTGGGCACCTTGGAGAGCAGGTCTAGCAATCCCAACTCCTTGCCACGCTTACGTCTTGTGACATCCACCACAAGGAGCACCACATCCACATCCTCAAGGGCATGGATAGTCTGCTTTACCAGCAACCTGTTCAAGAGCTTCCTGGATTCGTGGAAACCCGGTGTGTCAAGAAAAACGATCTGAAAACCATCCCCGGTGAGTATTCCCTTGATCTGGTGACGTGTCGTCTGGGGCTTAGGAGTGGTAATGGCTACCTTTTCCCCTAAAAATTGATTGAGTAACGTGGACTTGCCGGCATTCGGGGCCCCTACTATGGCCACAAAGCCTGAGCGGAAATTGGTAGGTGAACTGGATCGGTGTACGTCTGAATCCATAAATGAAAAATTACCTTTCTGTCTACGACCTTAAAATCAGATCAGCGGATCCGTTGAATCCTTAAGAAGAAGGTATCGATGACTCTTCGCTGCGCAGTTTATCAAGGGCCGTTTTTGCAGCGGCCTGCTCCCCAGCCTTCTTACTTCTTCCGGCCCCTGTAGCAACCAGATAGCCATTGAGATAAAGGGCGATGTGGAAGGTTCTCTGGTGATCAGGCCCAGAGATCCTTTCGACCCTGTATTCAGGGACCCTGTGAAACCTTGATTGGGTAAACTCCTGAAGTCTGGTCTTGAAATCATACCCGGCAATCATATCCCTGGCATCATCTAAAAGTTCCCCCATTAATCTCTCTACTAGATCAAATATCGTATCCATGCCGGAATCTAGGTAAATGGCCCCCATTACCGCCTCAAAGGCATCGGCAAGGATAGAAGACTTTTCCCTTCCACCGCTCTTGTCTTCCCCCTTCCCCAACAACAAGAAGTTACCAAGACCTATCTTCCTGGCAAGCGATGATAGTTGGGTCTCGTTTACTAGAAATGACCTCATCTTGGTCAACTCGCCTTCCCTGCACCGGTCACCATACCGGGCAAACAAAAGATCACTCACGGCGAGTTCGAGTACTGCATCCCCCATGAATTCAAGAAGCTCATTGTCCTGGACATTGCCTCCCTGTTCTACTGCCCATGATCTGTGAGAAAGCGCCTGGGCCAATAACCTCTTATCTTTGAAGCAATAACCCAACTGGTCTTCCAGCACACCAAGCTCTTGACTTTCGTTCCCTTTATCCCTTGTCATAAGAGGCTTTTACCAAAGATTTACCATGGCAACAAGGGTATTTGACAAACCTTTTACCAAGTAGTCCAACATCATCGAATCAAAGGCATTCCATAGAGCCCCCATGCTACGGATGCAGCCCGTGTACTCCACTAAAGTGTATAATTTGGGATCACCGGTTACTGCTTGATTTTAGGCAGCATCTTTGGCATTCTGATACAGATCGAATGGGCATCAACATATGCTCGTGCAGGATTCAATTATCGAGGTAACTTATACGACCGGGCAATAACCCGGTTTCCTCGTTTATCTGCGTGCCGACTAAAATTCAAGACATCCGAAATGGGTTGACCTCATGACAAACACGCCTGAAACAGACCAACTTCCCGATATATCAGAGGATATAAGGCAGGAAAGGGAAATCTTCTTCAACATAATCAACAGATTCATAGGATTTTACACAAGACAGATACAAAGGAAGACAAAAAACGATACCTCCTTTGAATATCCCTTTGTAGCAATGGATACGAGACAGGTCTATGATGAGATACGATTCACCAGTTACTATCTTGCACGAAACCGCGGACAGGCAGGGGTGAAACATACATTCTTGGATGTGGGATGTGGCATAGGAAATATCCTATTGATCGCAGAACAGTTCGGCTTCGATGTATTTGGCCTGGAAAAAGATGACCTTCCATCAAAAATTGCATCCCAGTTAATAGGTGAAGACAGAATAATAAAGGCCGATATTCGGACATATAAAGAATACGATGCCTATGATGTAGTATATTATTTTTGCCCCTTGACGGATGGACAAAGGAAATTTGAAAAATACATCGAGGACCGGATCGCCCCAGGCACAATATTAATTGCAAACTACAAGCGGAGTCATGCCATAAAAGATGATCCACGTTTCGTGCGGATAAATAGTAAGTATCCCATCTGGCAGAAGGTGTCAGCGTAATCCCATTGTCGGTGTTATTTACATATGCCGTGGATGGAGGGCAAAGGGCACGCAAGGCCTGATCCAAGCCTTGGGCATGTCTATGTTTGGAGTGTCTATCAATGTAATAGATTTATGTCATAATATTTCATACCCGTAAACGTCCATAAAGGATAACGGACTGACACGAAGATTTGAAAGGAAATAGATTACCATGCGAAGTGATCAGATGAAAAAGGGTATAGAGAGGGCCCCGCACCGCTCTCTCTTCAAGGCCATGGGTTATACCGATGAAGAGATCGAAAGGCCTATCATAGGGATAGCCAACTCCTTTAACGAGATAGTGCCGGGCCACATCCACCTGCGCCAGATAGTTGAGGCAGTGAAGGCCGGGGTACGCGCGGCAGGTGGCACCCCTATAGAATTTGGGGGTATAGGCATATGTGACGGCATTGCCATGAACCATCTTGGTATGCGTTACTCCCTTGCCAGTCGTGAACTTATAGCCGACAGCGTGGAGGTTATGGCCCAGGCCCATCCATTCGACGGGATCGTGGTGGTTCCAAGCTGTGATAAAATCACTCCTGGCATGCTCATGGCCATATTGAGACTCAACATCCCTGCAATAGCAGTGTCAGGAGGACCCATGCTCACTGGAAATTGGAGGGGTAAAAAGGTCAATCTCATATCGGTCTTTGAGGGAATTGGCCAGGTCAAAAATGGTAAGATGACCGAAAACGATCTCCAGCAATTGGAGAATGAGGCCTGTCCAACCTGCGGATCATGCGCGGGCATGTTCACTGCAAATTCTATGAATTGCCTTACAGAGGCACTTGGTCTTGCACTTCCAGGAAATGGCACAATCCCAGCGGTTAACGCTGCACGTATCCGCCTTGCAAAGAAAACAGGAGCACAGATCGTCGAACTGGTAACAAGGGGGATAAGGCCTTGTGAAATAGCCACCCTCTCTGCGTTCAAGAATGCAATTGCAGTGGACATGGCGCTTGGATGCTCCACCAACACGGTCCTCCATGTCCCTGCCATCGCCCATGAGGCAGGGGTAGAGCTGTCCCTGGATATCTTCAACGAAATAAGTTCAGTGACCCCACACCTTTGTAACATGATCCCAGCAGGCCCACACAGCCTACAGGATCTGGATCAAGCAGGTGGAATCCAGGCTATCCTGAAGGAGCTTGAACAACTGGACCTCATAGAAGGAAAAGCCCTTACCGTCACCGGAAATACAGTGGCTGAAAACATCCAGTATGCCCAGGTATCCAACAGGGAGGTTATAAGACCGGTTTCCAATCCCTATCACAAGGAGGGTGGAATAGCCATACTCTATGGAAATCTTGCGCCAGAGGGGGCAGTAGTAAAACAATCAGCAGTAGCCAAGGAGATGCTCCATCACAAGGGGCCTGCCAGGGTATTCAACTCGGAGGACGAAGCCTATCAGGCCATCCTTGAAAAGAAGATCAGGCCAGGAGACGTGGTTGTAATAAGGTACGAAGGGCCACGAGGCGGGCCTGGGATGCCCGAAATGCTCTCTCCCACCGCTGCCATCGTGGGCATGGGCCTTGACAGGGACGTAGCCCTGCTGACCGACGGCAGGTTCAGTGGAGGAACACAGGGAGCGGCGATCGGGCACATTTCCCCGGAGGCCGCGGAAGGAGGACCCATAGGAATAGTAAGGGAAGGTGATACCATTGAGATAGACATACCTGGTAAAAAGCTTAACCTTTGCATCCCAGATGAAGAATTGGAAGAGAGGAAACGACAGTGGAAACCCTTACCGATGAGGATCAAAAAGGGCTATCTTGCTCGATATGCCAGGCAGGTATCCAGTGGGGCGAAGGGGGCCATCCTTATTGGAGAAGGGGATTGATCCAAACTTTCATCTAGCCCCTATCTTGACGTCGCTCCCCCAGGACATGAAGATAAGGCCCCTGGATAGCGGCTATATTTTACGGTAACCGCCGCTGCCGGATGGACACGACGAAAAGAAAATGCGCTCCTGGAAACATCTTGCCCTTTGTCCATGTACATCCTTGCGTGTACGTGGCTAATCGAAAAATGATTTACCGTGAAAATACAGAGTCTATGGGCTGTATCTTAATGTATCGGGGGAGCGCACCAAGGTACGGGTTGCATGGAAGTTTAATGACATGATCGGAGATACTGCAATGGAAATCAAGCTATTAATTCACGTGGCTCAGCCCGACAGATGGGATGTGGCTGCCAATAATGCACTGAATTTCTTGAATACCAAGGGCGATGGAGAAACCCTAAGGGTAAGGATAGTGGCGAATGCCGATGCGGTAACCAGATGCACCAAATGTGACCGATCGTTGTTCGACAAGCTCAAACAGATAGTGCTTGATGGCGGTGAACTGTTTCTGTGTGAGAATTCGCTCAGAGCCTTTGAAATACCAAAGAGCAGGTTGCCTGAGATATTCGAAACGGTCCCGGCTGCCATAAGGGCACTTGCCGATTTCCAACGGGAGGGATGGTTATACGTGCGCCCCTGATTCGGGGAACCAGGTCAAGTGCCAGAACCTGTAGAATTCCGATGCATTCACAAGTTGAGGAGAGACCCCTATCCTTTCGCAAAATCTGAGCAGGTTTTCCCTTTCGCCACAAATGACGTGGTACGAGCTTCGTCTGCGGGAATGATAATTCTCGTGGATGGCAATAAAACCGCGTTCAGCCCAGGCAACTGCCTTAGGAATATCCTTTAGAGGAAAGAACTGGATATTAAAATCCTTTTTAAGCGGCTCTATTACGTGGCTTATATCCGGGAGAGGCGGTCTCTTTCGCCTGGCCAAGGTACTCTTCAACCCCTTTGTTAGCTTTGATGTTCTAACTTCTCATCGGCTACTGCCTTGAGGGGCTTAAACGGAAAATAAAGGTATATTTTTAGGGAGGTGCGAAGCCTTCCTGGCATATGTGACCCGGACCTATCTTGTCAATATCATAAAAATTTTCATTAATACCCTTTGCCTATTCAAATGCCGCGGGCATGAAGCCAACTTCTGTCCTGTCCGAGTCTACGGATAGGGATATAGACGAATCTTGACAAATTGAACCATAGAGGGAAACGACAAGGATATCCGATGAAAAAGCCCATAAACATCCAAAGGAAAACCCTGGAAACCAACATAGACCTGACCGTAGCCATAGAGGGAACGGGCAAGGCGATAATAGATACCGGCATTGGTTTTTTGGACCATATGTTGACCCTTTGGACCATACACGGTTTCTTCGACCTGTCCATAAAGGCCACCGGAGACCTGGTAGTGGATGATCACCATACGGTAGAAGACGTGGCCATAACCCTTGGAACCGGCTTGAAGGAGGCCCTTGGAGGGTTACACGGCATACGGCGATATGGCCAGGCCACCATTCCAATGGAAGAGGCCCTGGCCATGGTCTGTCTGGATATATGTAACAGGCCATACCTGGTATTTGATGTAAACTTTCCCTCTTCCAAGGTAGGCCGGTTCGATACCGAACTGATAGAGGAATTTTTAAGGGCGTTAGCTGTAAACTGTGGCATGACCCTTCATGTTAGGGTACCCTACGGTAAAAACAGCCATCACATGGCAGAGGCAATCTTTAAGGCCTTGGGAAGGGCCCTTGACCAGGCCACTGCAGAGGAGCCAAGGTTGAAGACCGGAGTTCTGTCCAGCAAGGGATCATTATGAGAACATATACAACGAAATGCATACCCTGGTGCACGACCTGGTGGGCAATCGGCCTGGCAGGGTCTTTGACCTTGTTATTGATTCTATCGGCCTGCGGCTTCATTGGCGGAAACCGGGCGGGCATACAGACACCGCTTCCTACGCTCAAACGTATAGCCGTACTCCCTATGGATAGGGTCTCAACCAAGCCAGCATCGGAAAGACCCACGTGCACCTTGAACGATGTAGTCATAAACTCCCAGGAAATCCCGCCGCGCACGGCACGTGAGGTGACCTCCATCCTTTTCAGGGAATTTAAGGGTAATCCTCGATTTGTCCTGGTCCCAGAGGGCGCTTGCATGGGTTTCCTTAATGCCATGTTGGCAACAGACATAAAGGCGTCGCAACTAAAACTGATCAGATCCTTCGGAAGGCAACTCGGCGTAGATGCTGTACTATATGGCAAACTTTATCGTTTTAGAGACCGGATTGGCAGCCCTTATTCTGTCAAGCGTCCTGCCTCAGTGGCGTTTAGCCTCCACTTGATCAGGGTCTCTGACGGGGCGATACTATGGAGTTATACCTTTGACGAAACCCAGCAATCGCTTACCGAAAATCTATTCCAATTCAGGCTCTATCGTAAGGAAGGTATGCGCTGGCTTACTGCCAAGGAACTGATCCAATATGCAATGGATCAGGCAGCCAATGATCTTAAAAAGAGACTATCCCCGAAATAAATGGATCTAGCTACTGGCCAGGTAGTAGAGTTCCTGGAGAATCAACGTTTCACGGTTGCAGCCTGCCTGGGTAAAAAAGGTTCCCGATACCACCTAATCACCCACCTTGGACGTGAGGTCAACCTTGCCCCAGGACGTTTTCTGCACGTTTCTCCTGACAGAATAGACGTGACCAACAGGTATCCTTGTATAAAGGAATTGAAGAGGATCAATCGGTACAGGGAAGAATTGAAAGGTCAGGTAGAGATCAAGGATCTCTGGGAACTTGTGAACGAAGAAAAAGAGGAATGGGCACCCAAGGAGCTAGCTGAACTGGCCTTCTCCTCTGAGATAGATCAAGATCACGTAGCTGCCCTTATAAGGGCTGTCATAGATGATCATACCTATTTCAAGTACCGAGAAGGCAAGATAGTCGTGCTGCCCCCCCTTGTGGTGGAACGATTACTCGATCAGAGGAAAAAGGAAGCAGAACGGCTCAGGTTGATAGCCGAAGGCAGCAAATGGCTTGAAACCCTGTGGTCCGATAATACCGAGCAGACCTCAACCGTCAATGCCGCACCTGTCGATAATCGCTACATAAACTTTTGGCTCAAGGCCATAAAGGATTACTGCATCCATGGCGATGAATCGAAACATGCCATGTCGGTCAAGGGCCTAATGAAACAGGCTGGCCTTTCAGGACCCAGAATACCCTTTGACACCTTGGTCAGGGCAGGCATCTGGTCAGAGGACGAAAACATCGAGATCCTCCGGCATGAGATCGATACGGAGTTCTCACCCGAGGCCATGGAGCAGGCCAGGCAACTGGCGAAAAAAAAGGTGGATCCGCAGGAAAACGGCAGGGTAGACCTGAGGGATCTGGATACCTTTACCATAGATGGTCCGGAAAGCCTTGACCTAGACGATGCCCTCAGTTTCAGGCAGGTACAGCAGGGATGGGAGGTCGGCATACATATCACCGACATAGGCCTAGAGTTACGGCCAGGCACCCCTTTATTCATTGAGGCTATCAATAGGGCCACCACCATCTATCTGCCTGACCAACAGATCCCCATGCTCCCAGAGATCCTATCGCATGGCGCCTGGAGCCTCAAGGCCGGAGAGGATCGCCGGGCGATCTCCTTCTTCGTGACACTTGATTCAAAGGGGAAGATAATCGATCACAGGATAGAAAGGTCTGTAATCAACGTCCACGAACGGCTTACATATGACGAGGCGCGAAGACGCATATCCCAGCATGGTGATCTTTCAAAGCTGCATGAACTGTGTATCGAAAGGCAGAAAAGGCGCATCAGCAATGGGGCCTTGCCACTCCCCATCCCTGAACTCGTAATCCATGTAGATGAAGATAAGAAAGTCTCTGTAGAGATTGCAAAACCCGGGCCCGCCAGGTTCCTAGTGGCGGAATGTATGATACTTGCCAATTACATAGCTGCCTTATTTCTTCGCGAAAGATCCATCCCCGCCCTATACAGGAGCCAGCCTCCACCAAGGGAACAGATTATAGAAGGTGGTGAGACGAACCTGCTTGCCAATTTCAGGCAAAGACGGCTTATAAGCAGAGGGAACCTTGGTCCTGAACCTGTAAAGCACCACGGACTTGGGCTAGATGTCTATACGACCATTACATCCCCTTTAAGAAGGGGCCTGGATCTCCTCATGCAACAGCAGATCGCCTCATTCATGGCCACTGGTATACCACTTCATTCCGAGGATGACCTGGCCAACCTGGCCATTTACCTGAAACAGGGGCTTGCAGCTGCAGCGGCCGTAAGCCAAGGGCGTACCCGTTATTGGCTGCTAAAATATCTTGAGGGCCTCAAGGGCAAGATTTTAAAGGCATGGATACTGGAAAAGGGCCCAAGAAAGCTGCTTGCCGTTCTCCAGGAGACCTTGACGCCCTTTGAACTCCCCGCCAGGCCAGAGAAGGAATACCACCTGGATGATGAGATAGAGGTCAAGATCAAGAAGGTGAATCCGCGAGAAAACATCTTGAAACTGGAATGGCACTAACCCCTTGGACCCCCACCTGGAAACATTTTGCCTTTTATCCTTGTGTGTCCATGGCTCAGCAAAAGGCATTTCCCTGGATAACATCGCTTGGCATTTGAAACACAAGGGGGGCTTGCAATTTTAGCGAATCGGCTGCATTGTCAGGTAGTTGAAATACCTTGGCACATCTTTGTACGCGCCTTGGCCTTGTATCTTTTACAAACTTGCGAGCCACATAATTTGGGTTTATGATCCCAGTGTTTGAAATGGATCTTGTGGCATAAACTTCCATGCGACCCGTACCTTGGTGCCACACCCCCAATACATGAAGA
>WFZW01000165.1 GCA_015489365.1 Deltaproteobacteria bacterium
TTCCAGGACCTGCCATGAAGCGCAGAGGTCTCTACCTGGCGTCCGGTTCCGATCCATAAAAGTTCAAGCCCAGTTCTGTCCTCAAGGGCCTCGGCAATGGCGATCCCGGGAAAGACATGTCCCCCGGTTCCACCGCCGGCAATGACCAGCCTTATTTTGTCCAGGTCCCCAGGCAGATTAGGGTGTCTGTTCCGATGTACAGTCGATTCATTCATGGATGCATGTCCCGGAATAGGTCCTTAATGGCCCTTTGGAAAAAAAGGCCCCTTTCTTTGTAATCTTGAAACATGTCAAAGCTGGCACATGCAGGAGACAGGACCACCGTATCCCCACGTTTAGCCACGGATGCCGCAAGCTCCACCGCCCCTCGCATCGCCTTCTCACCATTGTCACCATTAAAGATTCCAACTACATTGACAACATCCTTGAGTGCCTCTTCCAGGGCTGTCGCCTCTGTTCCCATCAGGACCACGGCCTTTATCCATCTGCCTTTACCATTCTTTTTGCCTTGGGAGCACATGTCGGCGATGGCACGCTTTAGTACGGAATAATCTTCGTTTTTCCCCTGTCCACCCATAATAAATATGCCCGGGCCCTTGAGTGCCTCCAGTGCCCGGAGGCTAGCGGCTACATTGGTGGCCTTTGAATCGTCGATGTACTGAATCCCATCTCGTTCGCAGACAAGCTCAAAGCGGTGGCTTGGTGCCTTGAAGGTATCCATGGCCCCTTGAACAGCTCTCGGCCCTGCCCCAGCGAGCCTGGCGGCAAGAATGGCACAGGCCAGATTTTCAAGGTTGTGGAGGCCTTGTAGCGTCCAATGCCTGAGGGAATAGCATTCGTGTTCATTCCCTGGCCATATAACCCGGATCTGATCATGGTGACGGTCTATAAATGCCCCAGGTCTACCGTGTGAACAGGTGCCAAAATACAGTTTCCTGCTCCTGTTAGCACAGTGCCAGTTTGCAGATGTCGGATCGTTCAGGTTGAGGAGGGTCCAGTCCTCTGGTCCCTGGTAGCGTAGGAGTCTGGCCTTTACGTCTCCATACGTCTTGAGATCCTTATGGCGGTCCAAGTGGTCAGGGGCAAGATTCAGCCAGGCAGCTACGTTGAATCTTGGCCGTGCAAAGGGAAAGTGCCAGCTTGCAGGGAGATATTCCAGCTGGAAGCTGCTTATCTCCAATACCGCCGTGGTATCCTCGGTGTTGTCCTCCATCAGGGTGGCAAGTGGGGGCGCGATATTTCCACCTGTGACTATTCTTGATCTGGTCTGCCTTAGCATGTGCGATATGAGGCTGGTGGTGGTGGTCTTTCCGTTGGTGCCAGTGATAGCAACTATTGGCCCTTTCCAAAAGGCAGCGGCTAGGGCCAATTCCCCTATAATGTCGATTCGTGTCTTCTGGATACGTTTTATCAGAAACGAATCGGGCCTGATGCCAGGGCTGACCACTGCCAGATCAGCCTTTCTAGAAAGCTTGTCAAGGCCGTTATCATCAACTACTTGTATCCCTTCGTCCTCGCACCATGATCTTAGTCGTTCAGGCCATTTCACAAGGGGCTTGGCATCGTAGCAAATCAGGTCAGCCCCCATTGCTCGAAGCCAGCGGGCAGTTGCCTGGCCTGAAATGCCCATTCCCAGGACGGCCACGTGTCGATCTTTTAGGGTATTTGTTTTCATGTAACTATTCAGTACAATGGTTCAGCCTACCATTTCCTGGCCACGCAGGCCGGTGATAATGTTTTTTCCCCTGTGGATCCATGGTTAATAAATGTTTTCATCTTAGTTTTAATGTGCTTATTGCAACCAATCCCAACAGGACGGATACGATCCAGAATCTTACTACGACCTTTGGCTCTGCCCATCCCTTTAATTCAAAGTGATGGTGTATGGGAGCCATACGAAAGATCCTTTTCCCCTTTGTCATCTTGAAATAGCCTACCTGCAGCATTACTGAAAGTGCCTCTACCACAAAGATTCCTCCCACGATTGCTAGAAGGATCTCCTGCTTTGACAATACAGCTACCACTCCAAGGGCCCCTCCCATGGAGAGAGAGCCCACATCTCCCATAAATATCTCTGCTGGGTAGGTGTTATACCACAGAAAACCAAGTCCAGCTCCGACCATGGCACCGCAGAATATGGCCAGCTCTCCGGCACCAGGGACAGTCGGTATCTGTAGATAATGCGCCAAGGCAGCGTGACCAGCCAGATAAGAAAATAGGGTATAAACAGCGGCTGCCACGACGAACGGGCCGGTTGCCAGGCCATCTAGGCCGTCGGTCAGGTTGACTGCGTTGGATGAACCTACTATCACCAGAAGGGCAAAGACCGCATAGAAGAGACCAAGATCTGGTCTGTAATTTTTGAAAAAAGGGATGCTAAGATGTGTATCCCAGCCACTGTTAAAGGCGATAAATAATGCACCGGCAATCACGATTACGACCTGACCAGTCAGTTTCCACCGACCGGAAAGCCCCCTGCTGGTTTTACGCTTTACCTTGAGCATGTCATCACAAAGCCCTATGAGCCCATAGCCTACCAGTATCAGGATGCTGATCCAGATATAGATTATGGAAAGATCTGCCCATAACAATGTGGCCGTGACAATGGAACCTATGATGAGAATTCCGCCCATGGAAGGGGTGCCTTGCTTCATCATATGGCTCTGAGGCCCATCCTTGCGAACCACCTGTCCCATCTGGAGTTGCTGCATCTTGTTTATGAACCATGGGCCTAGAAACAACATGATGCACAACGCTGTTATGGCGGCATAGATCGTCCTGAAGGTTATGTACCTGAAGACGTTAAAGATGGCCCAATGATTGTGGAGGGGATAGATTAGATGAAATAGCATGGCAGTGCCTTATCCCTCCACCTGGTTTCTTGCCATAAAAGAATATGATTGCAAGGAGCCGGACAGTGCCTCGCTGGCCCTTTCAAGACCTAGGGCCCTTGAGCCTTTTACAAGTATTACTGTAGAAGGCCGCAATAGGTCGATGCCATCCTTGGTACCCAGCCACTTTATGAGCCTGTCAGTGTCGGTGAACGTATGAATCCTTTCAGGAGGAAAGCCAGCGCGCTTGGCACCCCTTGCGATATCATTCCCCATGTTGCCCACGGTGATCAAGGTGTCCAGGCCGGTTGCGGATGCCTTTCTCCCCAGGCTTTCGTGAAATGATGGGGCCATACTTCCAAGTTCCAGCATGTCGCCCAATATGGCCACACGCCTGCACCTGTTTCCAATCCCTTCGAGTACCTTGAGTGCTGCCTCCATGGAGCCTGGATTGGCATTGTAATGGTCCTCTATTATAGTTATAGCCTCTCCAATCCTCTTGGCCACCAATCTCCCTGGAGGGGCGCAGGCCCCTTCGATACCAGTCTTTACGAGCGATAGTGATAATCCGGCTGCAACCCCGACGGCTGCCGCGGCAAGGGCATTTTGTACGTTGGCTTCACCGATGAGTGGAAGCTCTATATCCACTGAGTCCCCATCATCCGTTGCGATTGTCATGTATGTGCCGTTGGGACCAGACGACCACGAAGGACAGCAGAGCATGTCGCCTGGTTCCAGGTCGGTTACATGGTTTCCCAGCCACCTTTGCCGTTTCATCTCCATTGTATAGCCTATTATGCGGGTTGCAGAGGTGTATTTAAGGCCTTCAAGTACCAGTGGATCATCAAGATTTACCACCGCGATTCCCTCCTGGGGCAGTGATCGCCACAGGTGCCATTTTTCCCTGGCTACTTCCCTCAATGTGCCCAGGCCTTCGAGGTGTGCAGGCCTTATGCAGGTTATCAGCCCCATGTTTGGCGCTGCTATATCGCACAGCCTGGCTATCTCGCCAGGGTGGTTGGTGCCCATCTCCAGGACTGCAAATTTATGGTCTTTCTCTAGGGCAAGGATACTTAGTGGTAACCCAACGAGGTTGTTGAAATTTCCGGATGTCTTGCCGGTCGGGAAACCAGTCCGAAGGACAGATGCCACAAGATCCTTGGTGCTGGTTTTGCCACAGCTACCGGTAATACCGACTACTGTTATCGAAAGCGTTGACCTGTACCAGCCTGCATAATCCCCAAGTGCCTTGAGGGTGTCTTGAACCACCAAAACGGGCCTGGTCCCCTTTGTAACAGTGCATTCGAGGCCTGGGCCAGTTACGGCGGCCACCGCCCCCTTATCAAATGCATTTTCGACAAATCGGTTTCCATCAAAATTGTCACCACTGAGTGCCCAGAAAAGCTCTCCCTCTCGGATCGACCTGGAATCGGTGGAGATTGCCCTAAACCTTACGTTCCTGAAGTGGACCGGGAGATGGGCGCCTATGGCCCTTGCTACATCCAAGAGCCTGTTCATCCCATGCCCCCAATTTCTTCCCTGATGACCGCAACATCGTCAAAGGGGATCCTTTTACTGCCAATTTCCTGATATTTTTCATGGCCCTTACCGGCCACAAGCAGGCAATCGCCTGGGCTTAGGTGCTTAAGAGCCCATTTTATGGCCTCTTTTCGGTCTATTATGGTCTTCACCCCGTCCCGGGAGAGGTCTTGAGCCCCTTGTAGGCCCTTCAGCATGTCGTCGATTATTCTTGCAGGCTCTTCACTTCTAGGATTATCAGAGGTGAAGACTGCAAGATCAGATAGCCTGGCGGCCACCCTTGCCATCAGGGGGCGTTTGCCCTTGTCTCTATCTCCGCCACAACCAATCAGACAAACGAGGCGTTTCCTTGTCAGTTTCCTGAGGGAGCCTAGCACCTTTTCTAAGGCATCGGGCGTGTGGGCATAATCTACCAATATGATGGCATCCTGGATGCTTGCTATCCTTTGAAGCCTGCCTGGTATGACCTCGACCTTTTCAATACCCCTTTTGATAGAGGTGGAACTGCAATCCATAGCCAGCGCGGTACATGAGGCGGCCAATATGTTGTAGAGGTTGTGGATTCCCATGAGCCTGGAGGATATTTCAATCCTTTCTCCATCCAGATCTATGGTGCATCTGATTCCATCCGTGTCGAGTCTGTACTCGATAGGCCTTATCATGGCATCCATGCCCAGGCCAAAGCCCAGCTTCTTTCCCCTTGCCACGTGCCAAAGCCTTGCACCGTAGGGATCATCCAGGTTAACTACCGCTGTCTCACATGGGAAATCGGTAAAGAGCTGCTTTTTTGCCTGGAAGTATGATTCCATGTCCTTATGATAATCAAGGTGGTCACGGCTGAGGTTTGTGAAGGTTGCGGCCTTAAACCTACATCCGCTTATTCTTTTTTGGAGGATGGCATGGGATGAAACCTCCAGGGCAACGGCCTTCGCACCATTTTTACACATGCGCGCCAGGCCTTTTTGCAGGCTGACTGGATCAGGTGTAGTGAGTTTTGACGGTTGAAGGTGTCCACCCTGTCTTTGGTTGATAGTTCCAATGACGCCCGGGTTTAGCCCCTCCTCCTGGAGGATTCCCTCAAGCAGGTAGGTTACCGTGGTCTTTCCATTGGTGCCTGTTATGCCTGCGATAACCATGGAGCTGTCGTCGTTTCCATAGATAAGACTTGCAATCTTACCGATCAACCCCCTTGGGTCCATCACAGGGATGACAGGGATGGAGTTTGGAAGCACACTAACCAAGTTGTCTATTGATGTATTACCTGAAACCATTATGGCACATGCGCCCTTTTTGACCGCATCTTGTACGAAGTCAAGGCCGCTTCGGGTATTTCCCTTCAAGGCAACGAATATGTCGCCCTGGTTGATCCGTCGTGAATCCAACGAAATGCCTGTAACCTCTACATTGCTGTAGGCCCTTTTCAACCTTATGGCTTTTGGAAACCGGGCCTGTATGTCTTCCAATCTCATTTTCCTGTTTGATAACAAGGAGGGGTCAATCCCGGTAGCCGGGATAGAGGCCCTATCGATTTATTCTTTCCTTGCAGATGATCTTGCAGCTTGTACCCGGACGTAATCGGGTCCCAGCCCTTGGTACCTGTGCAACTACTATACCCCTTCCTTCAAGCCTAGGCCGTACGCCCATTGTTCTTAGTATATCAAAGGCAGCCCTCATGGATTTTCCCATTAGTGAAGGCATTTTCCCACGGTTACCCATCTGGAGATCCTTAAGGGCAGTCTTTACCCCGTTGTCGTTTCGTTTCCTTGAGGCGGTTATCTTCCAGGCCCTCATGGCTATAGCAATGGTGTGACCCATGGTGCCTCTGCGTTTTCTAGGATCCTTTGATATGTGATTTAAAACGGAAATATAACTTATCTTGGGTGTCCTTGGAGGCCAAAAGCCTAGTGATACCACCTGATTGTCCCATGGTAGTGCCGTTTTCCCCGTTTCGGAAAACCATCTTACACCTACCAGGGACGGTCCGTCGGTAGTGGCCAACAACTGCTGGAGCCTGCTCGACGATGCCTGGGCTTTTGTTCCCTTGGTGGCCTTTACGATAGAGGACCTGCCGTCTTTTCCATGTCCATTTGGATCTATGTGGCGGTTTTCAAAGGAGGTACAGACATGGAGCGGACCTATCGGAGCCTGTCTCAGTAGCCTGGAGAAGGCCTTCAACACCTGAAGGGGGGTCGCCGTGGTATTGCAATATCTTAACTCATCCCAGGAAAGGGGTGGGGCTGTTGGCAGGGAACCAGCCTGTTCTCCAGGCAGGTCAATGCCAGTTTTTTCCCCAATGCCCAGTTTCCACATCCTTTTTATAAGGTTTTTGGGCATTGGCATGGTTTCAAGTTCCCTTTCCCTCCATGGTCCCCATAGTACCAGCCCAGGGGACAATTCAGCCCATCTAAATTTCTTCGTATGGCCAGGTGATCTACCAGTGGGCATCCTAGGCGGTAGAGAAGAGGCGCTGGAATTCCCTGCGTGCATTTCCTGGATCTGATCCAACCAGCTTAGGACTGGGAAGAGTATCCAGGGATCTACCGTGGCCCTCAGCGCCCAGTTTGTTAGCGGAATGTCCGGTTGGCTCCATACCAAGGCAGGGTTCCAGGATGGCAGGCTGGCCATGGCTATAATCTCCCCGGTCTCCATGTCCATCATGATAAGGCAGCCGCTCTTTGCACCAAGCCGTCTCATCTGCCTGGCAAGGTCCTGCTCGGTCATCTTCTGGATTCTGCGTTGGAGGGTAAGGACTATGCCGTCACTTTCTGCCGGATATTTTGAGCCGGATGGGGACAGATATGCATCGTAATAGTGTTCCACACCATCGAGTCCCCGGCCATCCTGACTGATGAATCCCAGCACAGGGGCGGCCATGGTGCCATAGGGATAGAGCCTTTCAGTCCTTCCATTCTTGTAGCGATCAATGGCGAGGACCTCACCAGAACTGTCCATGATACTTTTCCGCAACCCGTAGGTATCACAGTCACTTCCAGGTAAATATTTGTTGGTGTTAAGGGGGTTGGCTTGGGTGTCTTTACTGGTAGTTGGACCGTTGTTAAGGCATCCCGGTAAGATACCTGTTCCAATAATCAGTGCCAGTGCTATCAAAAGCCTTATAGGTGTACATGGTCCCTTCATCCTTCCAATTGCCTTTACCCCTCTATATGGCCTAATTGAGTTTGATCAACTGATCCTTTCTGGCTGGATGGAGCCCGAGTTTTCTTCCCAGCCTCTTTAGGTGCTTCGGGTCCTTTAGAACGGATTCCCGTTCCTTTAATGACTTTGATTGGGCGGTTAGGGTGGCAGCCTCTTTTTGAAGCAGATCAATGTCGTTTGCAACGCTATGTATCTGATAGCCACTCCAAACCCCCAACACAAGGAGTGCCATGGCGATTGAAGCGGCTGCGATCTCTCGCAGCGAGATCCTTATTGGTTTGAATATATTGCCGATCTTGTTCCTCGGCACCCTGCTATTTTTGATCTGCCTATACGAACGCTTGGAAGGCATTCGAAGTGTTCCAGTACGTGCGTTCATGCTCTGGCCTCCTATGGGTCCGTTTTCTTGCGGGCTATTCTCAGCTTTGCGCTTCTGGCCCTGGGATTTACCTCCAATTCTTCTGGAGCGGCCATTATGGGTTTTTTGGTAAGTGGTTCGAGCCTCTGATCCTGCCTGATGGCATGCTTCACAATGCGGTCCTCCAAGGAATGAAAAGAGATTATGCAGAGCCTGCCACCTGGCTTCAGGCACTCGGGAAGGCGCTGCATGGCAAGTTTGAGATTGTCGAGTTCCTTGTTTACAGCAATCCTGAGCGCCTGAAAGGTCCTTGTGGCCGGATGTATCCGTCTTGAGTGGAATCTCTTGGGTATCGCCCGGTAGACGATGGATGCCAGCTCGGCAGATGTCCTGATCGGCCTCCTTTTTCTGGCTTCATCAATCCTGGCAGCGATCCTTTTTGCCCAGCGTTCTTCCCCGTAGGTGCGGATCAAATCTGTGAGTTGGGTAACCGGCAAGTGGTTGACCATGTCCGCAGCGGTTACCGTCTCGAAGCCGTCCATCCGCATATCCAATGGCTCGTCCCGGGTGAAGCTGAATCCCCTCCCGCTCTTTTCAAGCTGGAAGGAAGACAATCCGATGTCTAGCAGTATGCCATCCACTTGCCCAATTCCTTCTGCAAAAAGGATCTCAGGCAGGTCTACGAAATTGGAGTGGATGATCCATATCCTGTTTCCAAGGCCAGCAAGGCGTCTCCGGGCCTGTTCCAATGCCTCGCTGTCACGGTCTAGGCCAAGAACTATCTCAATTTCCGGGCATCTCTGGAACATGGCCTCGCTATGTCCCCCAAGCCCGAGGGTACCATCTACATAGATTCCGCCAGGGGATAGATTAAGGCCCTCTAGGACCTCATTAACCAGCACCGGTACGTGCAAGGCCGTGTTATCCAGCCCCGGTTTCCGATATGATCTCCTTACTGTATTGATCAAAATTCTCTTTTGCCCTGTTTAGTTCCTCTTCTAGGCGTTCTTTACTCCAGATTTCGAAGTAGCTAAGCATACCTGAAAGTATTACTTCCTTTTCCAGGCCAGCCTCTTTCCTGAGCGGTGCGGGGATGAGGATCCGGCCCTGGTTATCTAGTGGGCATTCAACTGCGGCTCCGAGCAGGTAGCGTTTGAAGGACAGTATGTTGGGCGGCCCAAATTTATACTTGCTGAATTGTTCCTCTATGCCCTTCCACTCCTCGAATGGATAGGCCGCAAGACAAGAGGGCAGATTTGTCACAATCAGCCTGTTATCATATTCTGCCCGCAACGTGTCACGGAAGCGGGCCGGTATGCTGAGACGGCCCTTTGCATCAAGCATATGGGTCGATCTGCCCCTGAACATGGATTGGACCCCTTTGCCCCACTTTGCCCCACTAAATTCCACTATATTTAAAAAGAAGGAGGTCTGTCAAGGTCCGAAGAAAAGGAAGAGTCCAGGAAAAACTGTGGATATTGCCGTGAATATCTATTGTTTTTGTTTGTTTTTAAGGAAAATCTAGGATTATTGTAGGGCTAGATCCTGTTGGTCCCCCTGTCCCTGCAAGTGGCGCCTTGTCGGGATCTAGCGGTTTTGATCAGGTATTTCCAATGTGGTTGAAAGTGGGGTGAGCGAATCAAGGGATGCAGGTGCGCATACCTCCTCATTGGGATGTAAGCCGGTTTCCTTGCCTCTGCTATATGTATCTTGTTTTACCGCATGGAAGGGATGCCCTCTCCTTTTCTTGCGGTGGGTGCGCCTCTTTTGGTATTTTTCGACCGCCAGGTTGTGTTCCCTGAGGTTCGTGGAAAATTTGTGTGTACCATTGTTTTTTGAAACGAAATAGAGATAACGGGTCCTGGCAGGGAAGAGGACTGCCCTTATGGAGTCCTCACCAGGATTCGAGATAGGGCCCTTTGGCAGGCCCTTTATTACATAGGTATTATAAGGTGTCCTTTTCCTAAGATCCCTCCAACGGAGCCTTTTTTTAGATATGCGCCGTTCTATCAGGATGCCATAGCGCACGGTTGGATCCGCCTGGAGAGGCATACCTCTTCTTATGCGGTTCCAGAAGACACCTGCTATTATAGGGCGTTCAGAAGGTCTCATGGCCTCTTTTTCTACGATTGATGCCAGTATTATAACTGTATGGACATCTTCGCCTAGGGCCTTTGCCCTGGCATCGAAACCCGCCTGGTACCAAACGGACCAGAATCTTTTGACCAGCAGCCTTATTATCTCACTGGCGGTGGCCCCCTTTGTCAGGTTGTATGTGTCAGGAAACAGGTACCCTTCAGCGCTATCTCCCCTTATGCCCAGTTGTGCAAGTAGCTTTTTATCCCTTGCGGCATTAAGAAAGTCATCCCTGCCCACGATTCCTGCCCTTGCCATGAGCGAGGCAATTTGGAACATGTTGTAGCCTTCTGGGATTATGATGACGTGTTGAATAGTTTTCCCCTGGGCCAGGATCTTCAGGATATCTCTTGGACTCTGTGCGCCAGACAGCCGGTATTCACCCGCCTGGATCCTGAGCAATGCCCTTTTGTACCAGGCCAATAGATAAAAGGCCTTGGAGGACCTTATGAGGCCCTTTGCCTCCAACATGTTGGCGACCTCCTTGAAAGAAGAGCCCGGCATTATCTCTATCACCTGGTCCTGGGCCTTTGGTGAGACAGGTTGCATTGCCTGTTCCCAGTAGTTCCATGCGCTATAACCTCCCAGGAAGAGCAGATAACAGATTATTACCCATTTCATTTCGCGGATAAATTTCATTTTCGTTTATCTAGGCTGGATGTATCATCAGGAGATAGTAAAGTCCCCAGGGGTTTAACAGGGTGGCCATCCGATAGTTGTAAAAAAGTCTCCCGGTCCCAGGAGTTGTGCTGTATATTCATGTTTTATGAAGGACAAGTGGTTTTTTTGGCTCATAATCATATTACTATTGGGTGTGATGTTCCTTTTTGCAAGGGGTAATGATCAGTCCAGGTATCCATGAATTCTTAACTTGATAGGTCCTGCGGGGCAGGGCCAGCATCACAGCAGTAGGGCTGGAACCGATTGTGTTCCACCGCCACCCAATCGATTACCGCCTTGATTTCAAAATCTCATTCAGTGTCTTAGATAGTACCGCACGCGTTGCAATCCATGGGATATATCCACAAACAAGTAAATCGACTGGTAGGTCGGGCAATCCACAGATATGCACTTCTTGATAACGGTGACAGGATCCTCGTTGCGGTTTCCGGAGGATCGGATAGCATGCTGTGTCTCTGGTTCCTGCGCCAATGGCTCTTCAAGGCCCCGATAACCTATGATCTTTTGCCTGTTCACCTGGATATGGGTTTCGACAATGGAGGCCTGAAACCACTGGAGTCATTTTTCAAGGATATCGGGATCGGTTCCTTTCATTTTGAGGAGACAAATTTTGGGACCATTGCACATGGACCGGAAAACAGGGGGAAAAGCCCATGTTTCGTTTGCTCGTTGATGAGGCGAAAGAGGCTATTCGAGCTTGCCGCTGCCTACGGGTGTAATAAGATAGCCCTTGGACACAATCTGGATGATCTGATAGAGACCTTTTTCCTAAACATCTGCTATGCAGGAGAGATGAGCACGATGGTGCCCAAACAAGATATGTTCAAGGGGTTGATTACCCTGATACGTCCCCTTGCCCTTGTTGAGAAAAGGAGGATAGATACACTGGCCAACGATATGGGAATTCCAGTGGTTCACAACCGTTGCCCATCGGCAGGCAAGACAAAACGGGAGGAGATCAAGGCATTGCTTTCAGAGCTGTATGCCAGGGATAGGCATATAAAGGGTAATATTGCAAGGGCGCTCCACCATGTCAGGACAGAATATCTTCTAGGTCGATAGCCCCCTTTCTTGTTACTCGGATAGGTCTTACACATACGTCGACTATTGTGGAACATTGATCCTTACATACCCTTCCACTATCAAGAATGAAATCGGGCGATGGGCTGGTCAATTGGGAGGCCACCTCCTTGGCAGAACATCCAGGGGCACGACCTGAAATATTTGCGCTGGTGGCGGTAACCGGTCTGCCAACTGCCTCCACAAGGGCCTGGGCCACGGGATGGCTGGAAATCCTTACCCCAACCTTGCCGGTATTCCCACGTATGGCAAAGGGGAGATCTTTCCTTGCGGGAAATAATATAGTAAGCGGACCGGGCCAGTAGCGTTCTATTAATGGCTTGGCTTCTTCGGGTATATATTCAGCTACCAGTCTCAGCATCTCTATGGTGGGGATAAGGACGAGAAGGGGTTTGCCTAGCGATCTCTTTTTTATTAGAAAGATTCGCTGAAGTGCCTCCTCATGGTCAATCGCGGCTGCCAGACCGTAACTGGTCTCGGTAGGGAATGCAACAACCCCGCCAGCCTTCAGAATGGATGCTGCCCTTATGATGCCATCCCCACCCTCTCCTTGTTC
>WFZW01000166.1 GCA_015489365.1 Deltaproteobacteria bacterium
CTTGTAGGCCATACGCAGATCTTGGGGGACAAATGAATCGTCTTCAAGGTTAAGTGGGCGCCCCTTGCCCTTGAGGTTTTCAAATTGTCCCTGTTCCATGGCCTCCCTTATGCGTCTTTCTGCGATCCGTGTAAACTTAAACATCTCGTAATTATTCAATGTGGTTGATTCAATATTTTTAAAAGATTTTACCGTGAAAATACGGAGTCTATGGGCTGTATCTTCATGTATTGGGGGTGCGGCACCAAGGTGCGGGCCGCTGGAAGTTTACCTTAAGAACACAGTACCCATATGGACGGTATCGTCTCATGCCCTGGGGCTGCAACCTGGGGGATATGGGCTCTACATGAAGGTTTGGGTCCATGGCTAGATAAACAGGCATCTTGAATCCTCACGAATCTGGCTGGTATCATTGACCATCAAATCCAGTGGCTGCATAATCAGACGTAACGTGTTACCAGGCAATTATATTAAATCTTCAGGATACAATCCAGATCATCATGCTGTTAGAACTTATACTTGAAAATTTCATTCTGGTCCGCGAGGCCAACCTGGTCTTTTCCCGTGGCTTTACTGTATTTACCGGGGAGACCGGTGCTGGCAAATCGGTCATGGTCCAGGCCTTAAAGCTTCTTATGGGGGCAAGGGCGGATTCCGGGCAAGTAAAGACAGGGGCGGCAAAGGCAGTTGTTCAAGGGGTGTTTAGGCCCTCTGCCCATATAATCCGCTACCTAGAAGGGATGGGGATAGACGTGGATGACGAGTTGATTGTCCGCCGAATTATTTCAAGGGAAGGCCGTGGAAGGATCTATATCAATGGGGCCGTGACTACCTTGCAGGATCTCAGGAGAATTACCCCAGGGCTCTTGAGCCTTTCTGGCCAGCATGATTTCCAGGAACTCTTGAGACAAGAAAGGCATGGTCCATGGCTGGATGCATTTGCAGGACTTGAAAAAGATGTCAGAAAACTGGCTGCTATATATAATGAAAGGCTTCAGCTTGAACGCAGGCTCAAGGAGCTTGAGCAGCAGCGAGAAAAAGCCATTGAGGAGCAGGAAAGGTATCAGGCCGAGGCCAATGCCATAGACGAAATCTCCCCCAGGGCCGGTGAGGACCAGGAACTTGAAAGGGAGCTGTCCATTTTGAGGTCTGCAAAGGACCTGCGCATGCTTGGCCAAGGGATCTATGAGGTACTTTATGGCAGGAAGGGCTCTGTACAGGAGGAGCTTTCCGCATGTAGGCAAGACCTTGAGAAGATGACCCGCCTGGATCAGGGCCTTGAAGACATGGCCAAGGAACTTGAGGGCATCCTCCTTCAGGTACAGGAATTTGCATGGACCCTGAGGGACTATGTCCAGGGCATTCCAACGGATCTTTCAAGGTTGGAACAACTAGAGGAGCGCCTCTACAACATAAACAGGCTCAAAAGGCGCTTTGGCCCAGGGATAGATGATGTCATAGCCTACAGACAGGGCATTGAAGAGGCCCTGAAGGGAATGGAAGAGACCGATGGAATAATAAGGCACCTAAGGGAAGAGCTGGAGGATGTCGAGCGTAGGCTGGTGGAAAGGGCCGTTGAGCTTTCCGCCAAGAGACGGGCAAGTGCAGAAAGGCTTTCGGCAGCAGTGGAAAGGGAGCTATCCGAGCTTAACTTGGCGAACACCAGGTTCATAGTGGATGTAAAGGGGCCTGAAAATCCTGCCCCCCATGAAATAGGGCCAAGGGGTGCCGATCAGATTAGGTTTTTGTTTAGCGCAAACGTGGGTGAGCCACCTCGCCCGCTTGCGGCGATAGCATCAGGGGGTGAGCTTTCAAGGGTAATGCTTGCCCTACGGGCAGTACTTTCCCGGCAAAGCGGCATGTTTTCCATCGTTTTTGACGAGATCGATGCAGGCATAGGAGGAGAGGTGGCTGACAAGGTAGGCCGGAAATTGAAGGCCCTTTCAGAGCATGGGCAGGTGGTGGCCATAACCCATTTTCCACAGATTGCGGCCATGGGGGAACACCATTTCCTGGTAGAGAAACGAACGGTTGAAGGCAGTACCCTTACAGAGATGAGGATTCTTGAAAACCAGGATGAAAGGATAGAGGAATTATCAAGAATGCTTGGAGGAGACAGGAAGGCGGCAAGGATATATGCAGGTAAATTGTTTGGTTCTTTTCTCAGGGGGGCTTGACAGCATTATTGCCTGTAAGCTTCTCCAGGAGCAGGGGCTAGGGGTGACGGCATTGATGTTCATCACCCCCTTTTTTGGCTATAAACACAAGGGCAGGGAGGCCAAGAAACAGGAGAGAATAAGGGCCGATTATGGCATAGAGGCAAGGATAATTGACATATCCGATGAATACCTCAAGATGGTGGCAAATCCTCCCCATGGCTACGGCAGGTATATGAATCCATGCGTAGACTGCAAGATCTTGATGGTGAAAAAGGCACTGGAACTCCTCGATACATTCCACGCATCCTTCGTGGCAAGCGGCGAGGTACTTGGCCAAAGGCCCATGTCCCAGAGAAGGGATACCCTGCAGGTGATAGAAAAGGAAAGCGGAGCCAAGGGTATGCTCTTAAGGCCTCTTTCTGCCCTATACCTACCTGAAACGTTGCCTGAAAGGCAGGGACTGGTGGATCGCTCCAGGCTGCTTGGCTTAAGTGGCAGGGGCAGGAAGGCCCAGATGGCCCTTGCTGCATCTTTTGACATTAAAGATTATCCAACGCCAGCAGGGGGCTGCGTGCTTGCCGATCCCATTTTATCTGAAAGGTTCAAAAGGATCTTTGCGTTCGGCTCTGGTTTCAATGTAAATGACTGCTTGCTCGCCCAGGTCGGCAGGCATTTCAGGCTTCCTGATGGTTCATGGCTGGTGGTTGGAAGGAATCGTATCGAGAACCAGAGGATCACTTCCTTGCTGTCGCCAGGGGATATAAGACTTGAGATGAAGTCCCTTTCTGGACCTACTGCCCTATGGAGGCCTGTCGATGGTATCCTGGAGGAAGCGTCCCTGGCAACTGGAATCCTGTATAGGTACGTAAGGGAAAACAAAGGCCCTTCAGAGGTCGTTTTGACTGGTCCCATGGCCTCCAGACAATCGCACACCAGGCAAAAAATCCTTGTGGTGGATGGGCCTATTGCCAGTGATTTATTGGAAAAATTCCGGTTTTGATACCAAGATCGTTGCGGTATGTGGCGCCTCTAGTTATGGTTAACAAATTTTGACCCAATGGTCTCTTACTCGAAGTAGATTGATCCGGCATCTAACGCTACTACATCCTAGGGCATGGAGATATGTACTCCCATTACAGGGCAGGTTTCCACGGTAACCCCCATTTCCGGGGCGGCCATAACGAAGTATGAAGATGCACTTTGGGAACATTTTGCCTTTTATCAATATGTCCTTGTATGTCCATGGCTAACAAAAAATACATTTTCGGATAAAAAAGGAGTTCTTAGGACCGATGCTTGATAGTATACGCAAGAACGCAGGCTCATGGATGATCAAGTTCATCCTTGGAGCCATCGTGGTGGTATTTGTCTTTTGGGGGGTTGGGTCCTTTCGTTCCAAGCGGCTCGATATAATGGCCAAGGTCAACGGTCAAAAGATCCTAGTGGAGTCGTACAGGCAGGCCTACAATCAACTTGTCAAGCGGTACCAAAGGATGTTCGGTGGCCAGATACCCGAACGACTCATGAAACAACTACATCTAAAGGAGCAGGTCTTAAATGACCTTATCGATGAGGTCTTACTGGAACAGGCCGGTCGCAAGATGGGGGTACTCGTTAGCGACAAGGAGATACAGAAGGTCATCTTGTCCATCCCTGCCTTTAGAAGAAACGGTGCATTTGACCAAAAGACGTATGAGATGGTCCTTAGAAATGCAGAGATAACCCCCCTGGGATTCGAACATCAGGTCAGGATGCAGATCCTTACAGAAAAATTAAGGGCCCTAGTGGGGGCTGGCCTCATGGTACCCGATGACGAGGCCAAGGAACACTATATGTATAAAAATGAACAAATAGACATCATGTTCGTGCCAGTGAAGGCAGCTTCGTGTGAAGGCGATGTAAACGCCACTGATAAGGCCCTGGCTGCATGGTACAAGGATCATAAGGAGGAATTTCGCACCGATCCAAAGATCAAGATCCGCTATCTACTATTTAATACTTCACAATTTATGAAGGATATTAAGGTAAGCGATACCGAAATCGAAAATTATTACAAGGAGCATCTCAGTGAATTTACTGTCCCGGAACGTAGACGGGCCTCCCATATACTCCTAAAGGTGCCTGCAGGGGCAGATGCGGCCGAGGTGGAGGCAGTAAGAAAACGGCTCGAGGCCATCAGGGCAAAGGCAGAAAAGGGCGCAGATTTTGCAGCCCTGGCGCGTAAATATTCCCAAGACAACGGGACGAAGGCAAAGGGCGGAGACCTTGGCTTTTTTACCCGTGGAACCATGGTAAAACCCTTTGACAAGGCCGTATTTTCCATGAAGGTGGGTGAAATCAGCGAGCCTGTGAGGACCCGGTTTGGGTGGCATCTGATCAAATTGGATGAAATTAAACCTGCCAGGACAAAACCTTTGAAGGAGGTCAAAAATACGATCATCGAGAGGATAAAACACCAAAAGGCCGTCCAGCTTGTGTGGGATAAGGCCAACAAGGCATACGATGAAATCCTGCAAATGGGAGGGCTTGATGCCTATGCGGCTGAGAACAAGATAAAGCTCCAGGAGACGGACCTTTTTACCAAAAAACACCCACCCGCACTCCTTGGACAGAATCCAGAAATACTCAATACGCTGTTTTCCATGGGACAAGGTGACTTGAGTTCCCTCTTGGATGTACCTCAAGGTGTCTTGGTGGCTGAAATAGTGGAAAAAAAGGCGCCATATATCCCACCCCTCGATGAAGTGAAGGCAAGGGTCAAGAGGGCCTATCTAAAGGAAGAAGCAAGGAAACTGTGCAGGGAAAAGGCAGAGGAATTGCTGAAGTCTGCCAGAAAAAAAGGCCTTGAGGCCGCAGCAAAGGCAAAGGGATTCAAGGTCGAAGAGACAGGCTTTTTCAAGAGGACAGACATGACCGCCGGAGGCAAGCTGCCATTCAATGTGGTACAACGGGCCCTTTCCCTCTACGTAAAGAAGCCCTTTCCAGATGACGTGGTAGAAAGCGGCAATGCCACCTTTTACTGCCTTGCATTTAAGTCGAGCAGGGCAGCAGACTTAAAGGGTTTCAGTAAGGAAAAGGACGCCATCAAAAAGCGTCTTCTTGCCGAAAAGCAACAGGTGGCGTTTAAAGATTGGAAGAAACACCTGAGGGAACGCGCCAAGATAGAGATATTACAAAAACCATAATAATGATCCAAAGAGAAAGGGCGTATGTAATTACCCTTTCTCTTTGTCAATGGCCCTTCTTAGCGCATTCATATGCACCTCTCCTGCAAAATGTAGGGCACTTTTCCCTGTGACTGGGTCGAAGGCGGAAGGATCTGCCATACAGATGTACTGTACGTGCCTGCCTATTGCACTTATTGCCTCTTCGGCCCGGCAGCCTGTAATCTTTGGAATTACCTGCCACGTGGCCCCGCAGCTTGCCCCACGCCTGACCGAAAGCCTTTCGATCCGTCCATTCATCAGCTTGACCTCGTATTCAGGCAGGCCGAATTGTTCGCCATAGGCCCCTAGGCCCCTTTTTCTTCCAAGCCCGCAACACGTGAACGGGCATATTGCCCCTGGTATATGTTGACCTGAGGCAATGACAGGTATGCCCTTGTCCATGCATAGTCTCACCAGGTATTCGGAAAGGTCGGGATGTCTTAAAAAATTCAGGACCAAATCCCCTTTAAAATTACTGGTGATGAATTCTTCCGGTTCGTCCACTATCTCTGGCAATGCGGTAGTTATATTAATAATCTGGGATACCTCGATATCCTTGCCGTAAACCTGGATCCCAGCGGCCTTGTAGTCACCAGAGCCCCTTTCTTCGAAGATGACCAGTTGAAATGGCTTCCTTGGCATGGGCCTTCTCTTATGACTGGCAGTATGCCAATATGCGATTTATGGTCTTTTCATCGTATTCCCTGTCCATTCCCCATATCCTGGACTGCTGCAAGGCATTTTGGGCAATGGTCTTGTGGGCATCCGCCTTGATTCCCAGCTCTTCCAAGTTTGCAGGACAGCCTATCTCTGAAAGCCATTTTCCAAATGCAGCTATGGATTCCAAGGCGAGTGCCTCCAGTTCCCCAGGGCTGCCTGCACCATGCCGGCGAGACGATCTCAGCCTGAAGATGCGCCTTCCCATCTGGACGATCTTCCTAGGATGGCCTGTTTCCACCCGCCACTTCATCCATCCCGGTAGCAATGCCGCAAGCCCTGCCCCATGGGGTATCCCATAAATGGCGCTTATCGAGTGCTCTATCATGTGTACTGGGAAATGATGCTCCCCAACCCCTGCCTTGGTCAGACCACAAAGGGCAAGGGAGGCGCCCCACATGAGATCAGCCCTTGCATCATAATCATCCGGCTTGGCAAGACACAGCCGCGTGCTTTCCATGATGGTCTCAATGAGTCCCTCTGCCAGCCTGTCCTGGACAGGGGTGTGCGGGGCCGGAGCGTTGAAATAGGGTTCCAGGAGGTGTGATACCGCATCGACACCCCCATATGCCGTATAGTTCGCTGGCACACTGAACGTCAGGCATGGATCCAGTATGGAAATCTTGGGGTAGAGAGCCGGTGATCCCGTAGCAAGCTTAAGACCTGTTTTTTCATTGGTTATTACCATGAATCCATTCATTTCGGATCCTGAAGCAGCGATCGTGGGGACCGTGAGCACCGGCAGGGCGTGTTTGATTTGTCGCCTACCTTCGAAAAAATCCCATACATCCCCCTCCATTAACAGTGCCCCTGCGGCTATCGCCTTTGCGGTATCCATGACACTGCCTCCCCCGATAGCAACTACTGCCTGGACATCCCTTTCCCTGGCCGATTCCACCCCTTCCCTTACCTTGGCGAGCAGTGGATTGGACTGAACCCCTGAAAGGTTCCAGGCCTGGATGCCCTCATTTTGTAACATGGTTATCGCCCTTTCTAAGAGTCCGCTCCTACGGGCACTCTCCCTCCCTGTGACAAGCAATACCCTCTTGCCAAATCTTTTTGTCTCCGAGGCAATCCTGACGGATTGGTCCCTGCCAAAGATGATCCTGGTAGTATTTTGAAATTCGAAATTTTCCATGGCGTCAAGTCTCCATTTTTGGCACCGTCTTTGATGTGCCTATCTACAACAACAACGTTTGAGTAATGCCTTTAAATTCTGGACGGAAGCGGGCACAGTAATTCCACCATATAGGATTTGTTGGGGTGTGAGACACTTATGGTAAAATATTCGATCTGCCTCGTAATCTTGACTAACATAGCAGCCCTCCAAGGAAATTCCGGCGAACAAGCCCTTGCTCCTGGAGTAAGAGTATAGTTCGGCGTGTAGGGCAGCATCGGTCCCAATGCCTGCCTTTCTGCCTACAGGGCCCGCAGCAACACCGATATCCCCTCCCAGGGTCAAGTTGTTTTTCAAGAAGGAATCGATCCCCCTTTTGTTGGTTATGACGAGTACCAAGTCGGTGGCCTTAACCCCAATTTGCCACCCAAGGCTACCTCCCTTGATGGTCAAAAAGAGCGGGCCCCGCCAGTTACAGTCCCTTTTATTTCTGATCATAAGTATGCCTTTCCCATAGCTTACGCCCACGAAAAGTCCACCCTTGTACAAGGATGGGAATATGGCAATCCCGTAACATCTAGACAGCAGGGCGTCCGGGATACCAGCATCAGGGGCAGAACGTAGTTCCTGTAGCACGCCCATGGCATTTACCACCATCTTCGAGGGACTTGTAGCGGCTTGTGCGGACAAGGGGATCATGATTAATGCCAGAATAACAAGAAACGATCTCAGGGGAGAGACTATCCTTTTATCATCAGGGGCAGACATGTTTTTTTCCTCCTATGATCTTGTCTAAACTTCAATGCGGCCCGTACCTTGGTGCCGCACCCCAATACATGAAGACGCAGCCCATAGACCATGTATTTTCACGGTAAAATCCGTTAAAGGTCCAGTAGAAAATATCCGTAAAGAATACAGGAACAAGGTACAAACCTAACAGACCCATATATCTACACTAAACTTCAATGCGGCCCGAACCTTGGTGCCGCACCCCTAATACATGAAAATACAGCCCATAGACCATGTATTTTCACGGTAAATTTTATCTAAAGGCCTTAAGAGAGGATCCAAAAGAATGAGACTTAATTTTACGAAGAGGCTATGGCTCCAAACGATTTTTATCATTGGTATCAGCACGGTCTTTGTACTTGGCCTTTTGTATCAATTTAGCACCTTCATGGAAAGGTATTCCATACGAGATCTTCAAAACATAACGGTTATCCCCTACAAGATAATGGAAGAATACCACGAGAAGTCACTAAAGGGAGAACTTTCCGAGGAAGAGGCCAAAAGACGGGCAAAGGCCTTGATAAGTACCCTCAGATGGGGGGCAGATGAAAAGAATTATTTCTGGATCAATTCAAATGATCCTGGGAACATCAGGATGATAATGCATCCTTACAAACCCCAGCTCGATGGAAAGGATATAACGAATCTAAAGGATAAAAAGGGCAATTACCTCTTTCAGGATATGGTCAGGGTGTGTGCCACAAGCCCTAAACACGCCGGGTACGTAAGCTATTACTGGCAGTACAAGGACGATCCATCAAGAATAGAACCCAAGATCTCATACGTAAGGCTTTTCCAGCCATGGGGCTGGATAGTGGGAACCGGACAATATAAGAGTGATCTCTTCAACAATGCATGGCACCTTATAGAGAAATTCATCTTCATGGCCCTGGGCCTTGGCGCTCTGGTGGGTGCTGTCTTGTTGAGTCTTTCTTTCTGGTTCAACAGAAAATTATCCTCGAGCCTCAAGGCCCTGTCTGCCAAGATGAAGGAGCTGGCTACGGGAGAGGCGGATCTTACCCGGCAACTGGATGTAATGGCCATAAATTGCTCCAAGGAAACAGGCTGCGGCAATAATGAATGCCAATGCTTTGGGCGGGATAGCCACTGCTGGAATGAGGTCGGAAGTTATTCGCCTGTATGTACATGCCCCAGTATCACTTCAGGCAGATATAGTTCGTGTGATGAATGCAAGGTTTATAAGAAGGCCATAGTGCTTGAGACAGATGAAGTCGCATCGTTTTTTAACGCCTTTATGCATAGGCTTAGGACCCTTACCTCAGAGAGCAAGGCCACATTCAACCAGGTAGTCGAGAAGGCACGGATCATGGATGAGATCAGTGCACAAAGCCAGGAGGTCGGCCAAAGGGTGACAAGCCAGATGAACGAGATGTTACAACATGGGCAACATACAGAAGAAAATATTTCACGTGTCGCCTCGGCCATAGAGGAAATGACATCGGCGGTCTCTGTTGTTTCCACCCATACAGGGCAGACGAGTTCCATGGCTGAAAATGCCTATGAAGAGGCAATAAAGGGGGAAAAGATCATACGGGAACTGGTAAATTCATCGGATAAAATCGCCGAGGCAAGCAGCACCATCGGTACCATAGCAGAACAGACCAACCTGTTGGCATTAAACGCCACGATCGAGGCCGCAAGGGCGGGTGAGGCAGGAAAGGGCTTTGCCGTTGTCGCCGGCGAGGTAAAGGAACTGGCAAGACAGACCAGTGAGTTTGTAAGCGAGATTAACGCCACTATAGATGGGCTCAAGACCTCGTCCTCCGAGGCAACCGATACCATAGAAAATATCGTCAAGGTCTTCCAGGAGGTAGTTGGGCTTTCGACAAACGTGGCCTCGGCGGTGGAGGAACAAATGGCGGTGATAAATGCAGTGAGCAACAACATTCATGAGGTCAATGCCGCGGTACAGGGCTTGGTAGGCAACAATCAAAGCATAGTGGAAGCCCAGCATACCATGGCCGACAACCTGGAACAGGTGCGGTCGAAGACCAGAGAGCTTCAGGAGATTGTACGGGCCGTGGACAAGAGCCTATCAGAATTCAAGGTATAGAGAAATGGGGAAGAACAACATCTTTTTCTTGGAGGTCCTGGAATGGTTCGATGAGAACGGCCAGGAGATATGCCACAGGATTCCCGAAAAGGGCTCAGGGGAGTTCAAGCTTGGGGCACAGGCGATAGTAAGGGATAGTCAGGCAGCGGTATTCTACTCTGGAGGTGTCGCCTGCGATGCCCTCGGCCCGGGCCGGCATACGATAAGCACCCTGAATATCCCTGTACTTACGAAGATGCTGTCCATCCCATGGGGCTTTACGAGTCCGATTCGTGCTGAGGTCTATTTTGTAAATCTAAAGCAATTTACCAACTTGAAATGGGGTACCAGGGACCCTGTGGCATTTCGCGACAAGGAACTGGGATTGGTGCGGCTCCGGGCCCATGGTATTTGCAATGTCCAGGTAGTCCAACCCGTGCTTTTTGTAAATAGCCTGGTAGGAACCCAGTCGAGTTACACCTTGGGCGAACTTGAAAATTACCTGAGCCAGATAGTGGTATCCCGTCTTAACGATTACATGGGAGAGAATATCAATACCTTGCTGGATCTACCCAGCCATTATGATGAGATTTCCGAGGGGCTGGCACAAAGGATTCAGAAGGACCTTGGACAGTTTGGCATAGCACTTAGACATCTTTACATCAATGCCATCACGCCGCCCAAGGAGGTACAGGATGCCATTGATGACAGGAGCAAGCTTGGTCTCCTGGGAGACAATTTGAACAAGCTACTGAAAATGAAGACCGCCATGGCCCTGGAGAAGGCCGCTTCAAACCCTGGTGTTATGTCAGGAGGCATAGGGATGGGGATGGGACTTTTGATCCCTGGTCTTCTTTCCGGCCTGTATAGTGGAGACCGAGAAAGGGACGCCAAGAAGAAGGACCTGGATGATACAGAAAATTGTCCTGAATGTGGGCTCCAGGTCGGGAAAGGTGCAAGGTTTTGCCCCCACTGCGGGCATCAGATACTTATCATACGTAAGTGCGGGGTCTGCGGCAAGAATCTTGGCCCAAAGGCAAAGTTTTGCCCATCATGTGGTGCCCCTGTGGGAAGACGCCGTTCCCCGAAGATCTGTTCTGAATGTGGTGCTGCAAACCTTCCCAGTGCCTCCTTTTGTAATATGTGTGGCAAGGAGCTTTAAGGAAACCAATGGAGTGGAAGGTAGTTGGCCTGTGCCCCCAATGCGGAGGCGAGGTGACCTTCGAAGCAGGAACTCACCTATTTCATTGTTCCTTTTGCCGCACTAACCTTCACATGATTACCAATGGCCCCCTTTGCTATATGATCCCACCATGGAAGGGATTAGATGGACCAGAAGAGCACATTGTCCATATCCCCTACTGGCGTTTCAAGGGCATGCGGTATAGGGTGGTTGGCAGGAACAAGATCGAGGCCGGTGCCTTGGATACCACGGCGGTTGCATGTACTGGTCTGCCAGTGGAGGCCAGCCTTGGAATCAGACCGCAGGTTGGCGTGCTCAGGCTCATTCCGGATTCCCGGTACATGCTTCCCCATAATAGACCGGCAAGGGAGGCAATCGAACACATCTCAGCAAGGCTGCAACTCCTCGACAACCATAGTGCCCATGGCATAGAGAGGTTTATTGGCGAGACAAAGTGCCTAATCTACGCCCCCTTTAAGATGGCCAGGGTTAAGGGGCCACCTTCTGGCAAAGGGGTATGGAGATTGGCCCCACTATGGGATAGGGACAACGAGAATGTATGGAGATCCCTGTCGGCCCAGGCCGTAGCAAGGATCAAAAGGGGGCTCATGCAGGTAATGGCCCCTGGCTACAGGTTTTTCCCCCTCATATGCCCTGAATGCGGTTTCGATCTTCCTGCCCTTAGTGGTGCAATCGTATATCCATGTCAAGGTTGTTCCAGGGTTTGGCAGGTTAACGGCGATGGGTTGACCCAGATAGAATACCGTCTCTATAATCCACCTTCCGGGATAACCGACCCGGTTTTCCTCCCCTTTTGGAGGCTTTCCATGACCCTTGGCGGGATGCCGGTGAAAAATCGTGGGCAACTCTCCCGTTTCGTCATCTCCTATAGAACGATACCAAGGAAATGGGATAATCAGCCTGTTACACTCTTTGTTCCTGCGTTTAAATTGAACCCCAGGTTGTTTCTGAAGGTCGCCAAGTGGATGAGCCTTGCCAATATAGTTGAGGATTCAGCGGCCGGGCTAGATGAGCCCATGGGACTACACGCGGTTTCCCTGCCGCTCGAGGAGGCTGCCCAGGCGATCAAGATAGTTCTTGCCGAGCTATTCAAGGGTAATAATCCAAGGCTTCTTGGTATGATCAAGGAGTGCAGGCTCAAGGTGGATAATGCCTTTCTTACCTTCCTTCCCTTTAAAAAACAGGTAATGGAACTGGTAGATGCCTTTTCAGGGCATGCCATTCCAAAGGCTGCATTGCTATAGGACGATAGGGCCTCCACTCCTTGCCTAATTAAAAAGGGAATAACTGCCTAATATTATTAGATCTCCAGAAAAAAACAACCAATTCATTCAAAAACAAGGCCCAGGAAACAAAAAAGCAGAGCATACTGGGCGCATATAAACATTTTGCAACAAAAACGCAGTCACTGGGCAAAAGGAGCAATCTTCCATAGATCCCTTTATCCTAAGCCTTCATGCAGCCCATATCCTCCGCACTGCACATCCATGGCATGAAAAGACAGCCCTAAGCCCCGTATTTTCACGGTAAAATTGCAAGCCCCCCTTGAGGCTTCAAATGCAGAATGATTTTGTTGGCATACATTGATGGACCTTTTGGGTGAATCAAAAAGAGTATTAGTTTATTTATAACTTGTTGTATTTTAAGTACAATTCTATTTATTTGACATTTTAGTGCATAATTTGGGATTATATGCCCCCCCTGCAGGTCCATGGCCTAATAGTATAAAAATTCTTTGCACCATCTAGGTGCATAATTTACCATAAAATGGCCTTATCCCCCTGTGCCATTTTTGAATCTCATTTTTATCCGAAAATGCATTCTTGCTTAATCATGGACATACAAGGACATATACAGACAAAAGGCAAAATATTTCCAGGGAGGCATTTTCATGCCTTGTTATGCCCATCCCTGGGATAACGGTTACCGTAAAAATAAAGCGGGCAATAGGTTTTTTCTTAAATCATGTCTGAGGACGCAGCAGGTGCATCTTTGTAACCTCATCTGCTGCATGGAGTGGAATAAAGTCGATATGCCAAAGGGATCAATAGCAAACAAAAAGCCATGGGGTGGCAGATTCAAGGAGGCCACGGATGAACTGGTCGAAAGGTTTACCGCCTCTGAACATTTTGACAGGCGCCTTTATAAGCATGACATAGCTGGAAGTAAGGCGCACGCAGAGATGCTTGCACGCCAGGGTATCATTTCAAGCCAGGATGCCCAGGATATCATTGATGGGCTTTCTTCTATCGAGAAGGATATAGAGACTGGGAAATTCCAGTGGAGGCCTGAGCTGGAAGATGTGCACATGAATATCGAAAAGGCCCTGGTAGACAGGATTGGTGAGGCGGGCAAGAAGCTTCATACTGCCAGAAGCAGGAACGATCAGGTGGCAACGGATACCAGGTTGTACGTCAGGGAACAAATCGATAGAATGGACGGCCTTCTTTCCCTGGTTCAAGAGGCACTGTTGCTTCAGGCCTCAACAAGGCCGACATTAATCATGCCGGGATATACCCATCTTCAGAGGGCCCAACCGGTATTGTGGGCCCATCACATGCTTGCCTATTTTGAGATGTTCAAACGTGATAGGCAGCGGCTAAAAGATTGCCGGAAGCGGGTAAATATCTGTCCCCTTGGAAGTGCGGCCTTGGCAGGTACAGATTTCCCCATAGACAGGCAATACGTGGCCAGGCGATTAGGCTTTGAAGGGATTTCTTCAAATAGTATGGATGCTGTTTCAGACAGGGATTATCTTGTTGAATTTTTGGCGGCATTGAGTCTGGTTATGGCCCATCTAAGCCGTCTGTCCGAGGAATTGATACTCTGGTCATCCACGGAGTTTTCATTTGTTGATTTGCCAGATGCCTATTGTACGGGTTCAAGTATAATGCCACAAAAGAAGAATCCAGACGTTCCCGAACTCGTACGGGGCAAGGCTGGACGGGTATTTGGCCATCTGGTAGCCCTCCTTGTACAGATCAAAGGCCTGCCCCTTGCCTATAACAGGGACTTGCAAGAGGACAAGGAGGCGCTTTTTGATTCCGTGGATACTGTCTCACTCTCGCTTGAGGTGATGGCAGGTCTCATAGCCCATATGAAGCCCAGGGAGGAAATACTGGCAAGGGCTGTGGAATCCGGCTTTCTGACGGCCACGGATCTTGCAGATTATTTGGTGAAAAAGGGCGTACCCTTTAGACAGGCCCATGCCATAGTGGGGCAGGCAGTGGCTGTTTGTGTCAAGCAGGGAAAGGAATTGACTGACATGACACTTGATGAACTCAAGGCGCTTCACCCGGACATCGGAGAGGACGTGTTTGATGTCCTTTCTGTAAGGGGTTCAGTAGGGGCACGAAATTGTCCCGGAGGGACCGGATTTGCCAGGGTCGAGGAGTCGATAAAAGAGGCCAGGCTATGGCTCAAGACATGGAAGAAATAGGACCCGACGTGACAGCACGCTGTTATCCCCTGATCTTGAATACGTCGTTCCTTTGCCTGTGCCTGATACTGGTGACAGGTTGTGGGCGAAAGGCCCCTCCTGTTCCTCCTGGAACACTTCGCCCACAGGCCATTACGGATCTACGTTACAAATTGCAGCCCGAAGGCATAGAGTTGATCTGGAGCATCCCAGTGAGAAATCGTAATGGCAGCCCACTGGCCAAGATAAAGGGCTTTCGTATCTACAAGGCAGAGGTGCCTGTAGATAAATATTGTAGGGGATGCCCACCCCATTTTGGGGTCCCGATCGAGATTTCCTTCCAGGCGAGGCCGGCAAAGACCAGGAAGATGATATATGAGGACAGGACGGTCTCGGAGGGCATGCGCTATATATACGAGGTTCGAACGGTAAAAGGATTGTTCAACATAAGCGATTCTTCGAACCGGATCTCTATCGCATGGCATTCACCACCATTGCCTCCAAGGGACCTCATTGCCCAAGCCAGTAGGGATGGGGTATTTTTGTCATGGAGCCCCACATCTGCCTGGGCGGATGGCCGTCCTGTGGATCTGCCTATAATATATAAAATATACCGGCATAAGCCGGGGGCCAAAGGCTGGAAGGCCCTGCCCGTTATGGTCCACAACCCTGGTTATTTTGATGCCTCGGCCCGAAGGGGCCAAAGGTATGCGTACAAGGTAACTGCTGTCCTCAGATATCATGGTACACAGATCGAAAGTCGTCCTGCTGGACCGGTGTGGGTCAGTCCAAGGGATCTTGTCCCACCAAGGCCTCCAGGTGGCTTGGTAGCAGTGCGAACCAGCAGGGGAATAGAGCTTAGCTGGCAGGAAAATACCGATATGGATTTGGCAGGTTACATAGTCTATAGAAAGGGACCAGGAAACCTAATATTCAAATTGAACCATGTTCCCTTATCTAAGCCCTATTTCATTGACCGTACACGGCTTTCCAGTGGGCATTACACCTACTGGATAACCGCTGTTGACCTAGCCACCCCTCCCAACGAAAGTTCTATGTCCGAGCCAGTAACAGTCGATATAAAATGATTTATGATTTACCGTGAAAATACAGAGTCTGTGGGCTGTATCTTCATGTATTGGGGGGGCGGCACCAAGGTACGGGCCGCATGGAAGTTTAGACCCCTTCATGCATCTGGGACACGAAGACGCAGGCTGTTTCCGAATTGTATTTTCGTGTTAGACCGGCATGATGCTATGTCCCCTATCTCCGCTATCTGTAGCATAGGGGGATATCCTGATCCAGGTCAATATCCTATGACGAAGGTGCCTAGGATTTATCCGAAAATGCATCTTTTTTTGTTAGCCATGGACATAAGTGGACAAAAGGCAAAAGTTTCCAGGGACGCTTTTTCAGGCTTCATTATGCCAACCTCTGGGATGACGGCTGCCGTGAAAATACATCCTGGATAAGGGCTGTATTTTCATGTCTAAGGGGTGCGGCACCAAGGGCATGAAAGTTTGGTTGTGTTTTGCCATGGATAAGTCTTGGCGTAGGGCTTAAGAGGGTTACAGTGGGCCAAAGAGAAAGGAGTAGATCCAAATTGGATAACGTTTTTAGGTACCAGGAAGGGGAGCTTTTTTGTGAAGATGTGGCTGTACGGGATATAGCCAAGCAGGTGGGTACCCCCTTTTTTCTTTACAGCTCCTTTGCGTTTTGCTCTCGATTAAATGATTATGTTAAGGCCTTTAGCGATCATCCGCACTTGGTGTGTTTTGCTGTAAAATCAAACAGCAACCTTGCTGTACTCAACCTGATGGCCAACCAGGGAACCGGTGCAGATATTGTTTCGGGAGGTGAACTCTTTAGGGCCTTGAGGTCCGGGTTCCCTGCAGAGCGTATTGTGTATTCCGGTGTTGGCAAGACTGTCCCGGAAATAAGGGAGGCAATAGCGGCTGGCATATTGATGTTCAACGTGGAATCCATGCAAGAGCTTGAAGAAATCTCCAGACAGGCCATGTTACTTGGTAAAAGGGCCAGGATATCCTTCAGGGTAAACCCAGATGTCAATCCCCAAACCCACCCCTACATCTCAACGGGATTAAGGAAGAACAAGTTCGGCATGCCTGTAGACATGGCACTAGAGGCCTATAAGATAGCCAAGGGCATGGATGGGATCGACATAATAGGGATCGATTGTCATATCGGGTCCCAGCTTACGGATCTGTCGCCCTTTGTCGATGCGCTCGAGCGTGTTAAGTCTCTCTTGGTAGACCTAGATTCCCTTGGAATAAGGCTTGATTACATAGACATAGGAGGCGGCTTGGGGATAAGATATCATGAAGAGAGTGCACCCTCTCCGGGTGAATACGTGCGTGCTATCCTCGATCATATGGACGGATTGAGGCACAAAATAATTATAGAACCAGGCCGTTCCATTGCAGGAAATGCAGGCATATTGGTCACCAGCGTGATAAATATAAAGGATACGGGAACGAAGCGGTTTGTGATAGTGGATGCGGCGATGAACGATCTTGCGCGCCCAAGTCTCTATGAAGCATACCATGCCATACATCCTGTTTGCATGGAGGGAAATGCTGCGCAGGTGGCCGTGGATATAGTGGGCCCTATCTGTGAAAGCGGTGACTTCCTTGCCAGGGACCGCCTGCTACCAAGGGTAAAAAAGGGAGACTTGCTATCGGTGTTCAGTGCCGGGGCATACGGTTTTACCATGTCTTCCAATTATAACTCCAGACCCAGAGCGGCAGAGGTGATGGTAAGGGGCAAGGAATTTGCCGTGGTCAGGGCAAGAGAGACCTATGATGATCTCATAAAGGGGGAAAAGATCCCCGATTGGACGTGTAAAGGATCATGAGCAAGGCATTGAAATTCAAAAAGATGCATGGTAGCGGAAATGATTTCATCCTTATCGATAACCGTTCGAGATGGATAAAATTATCCAATGCAGAGGATTATGCAATCAGGCTTTGCAAGAGGAAATTCGGCATAGGGGCTGATGGTCTAATCCTGATCGATGATTCCGACAGGGCGGATTTCAAGTGGCATTTCTATAATGCCGATGGAAGCCAGGCCGACATGTGTGGAAATGGTGGACGCTGTGCCGCCAGATTTGCCTATCTTTCAGGGATTGCGCCTCAGAATCTTACATTCGAAACAGGGGCCGGGATTATCAGGGCAGAGATCAAGGGGACCTTGGTTAAACTTCAGCTTCCCGATCCTGTAGACCTAAGACTTGATGCAGTCATAGAGGTCCATGGAGAAGATTTCCCGGTACATTGTCTAAACACCGGCGTTCCACATGCGGTCCATTTCACAGAGGATCTTGAAACGGCCCCGGTATTTGAATGGGGACGGCTCATAAGGCATCACAAGTCTTTCCAACCAGAGGGCACCAATGTGGATTTCGTGGAAATAAAGGGCAGAAACGAGATGATGCTGAGAACATATGAGCGTGGCGTAGAGGATGAAACCCATGCCTGTGGTACTGGAGCCGTTGCTGCAGCAATACTTGCAGCACTCAAGGGGTTTGTGGAGAGCCCTGTCAAGGTAAGGACATGGGGCGGAGAGATCCTGACCATATATTTTGATTTGGATAATCACAAGGTCACCAATGTCTTTCTGGAAGGGGATGCTATTTTGGTCTATTCCGGGGTCCTAGATGGGGATTTGAATTAATAGAGACCTTGTTTCAGGTACCATATCCCCATACCTGGGCCTTGTTCTTAAGGCCCCCCCTTTACTTATAAGGGGGCAAATGATAATGAATTCACTGCACGGTGCACCGTGAGAATTTACCTGGAAAAGGTACTGTGCAGGTCTAGTGGTAGACCACATTGGGTCTGCCATGCCCTATGAAGAAGTGGGGCTGGAGGAGTAGTTACAATATCGGGTTGTACCGGAAGGTGTGAACCAGTTACAGTACTTGGACTATGATTTACTGATGTCCGGATGAAGGATACAAGAATAAGGAGGTTTCCAACTATGGCGTGCGGGAAAAGGGGCTGCAAGACAAAAGAATCTACGGCCAAGAAGAATAAGAAGGAGATCGGGGGGGCCATAGTCGCGATAGTAACACCGTTTAAGGACGGCAAGTTGGACGAAGAGACCTACAAGGATCTGATCGAGTGGCATATCAAGTCTGGAACACACTGTATTGTTCCATGTGGAACCACTGGTGAGTCTGCGACATTGAGCCATGATGAACACATGAGGGTGGTGGAACTTACTGTGGAAACGGTCAGGGGCAGGGTGCCGGTCATCGCTGGAACAGGTTCGAATTCTACGGCAGAGACGATCATGCTTACCCATCATGCCAAAAAGGCAGGTGCAGACGCGGCATTGGTAATAACCCCCTACTACAACAAGCCTACCCAGGAAGGGCTCTACCAGCATTTCATGACCGTAGCCGATGAATGTAAATTCCCCATGATACTTTACAACGTGCCTGGCAGGACCGGGGTGAACATGTTGCCCAATACGGTAGCACGATGTGCCTCCCATCGTTATGTCATTGGTATAAAGGAGGCTACCGGAAACCTTAACCAGGTATCTGAGGTAATAAGGCTCTGCCCCAAAAGATTTATAGTCCTTTCTGGAGACGATTTTACAGCCTTCCCAACCATGGCAATTGGAGGAAAGGGTGTCATCTCAGTAGCATCAAATGTAATGCCAAAGGAGATGGCCGCCATGATGAATGCCTTTAACAAGGGAAATCTTGCCCGGGCTAGGCAACTTCACTACAAGCTGTTTCCACTCTTTCAGGCCATGTTCTATGAATCCAATCCGGTACCAGCCAAGACCGCCCTGGCCTTGATGGGCAAACTTCCTTCAGGCGAGGTCAGAATGCCGTTGTACCAGATGAGCCAAAAGAATGAAGAAAGGCTTAAAGAGGTGCTTGCTTCATTGAAATTGATTTAATGGCGTATACCACTGCCCATCTTGTATAGGGCACAGTTGTTATTTTTAACTTGAAAACACAAGTACTTATTTACCCTCAAGATACATGCAGCACCAATGAGATGGGCTGCATGAAAAGGTTAACCTAAAATTTAACGGCGCGGGAGGTACAATGTTAAAAGTCATTGTTGCAGGGGCTGGCGGCAGAATGGGTGGTCGCATAATAGCAAACATAGCCAGTGAAGAGAATGCCGAGCTTGTCGGGGCCTTTGAACGCACTGACAGCCCGGTTGTGGGAAAGGATGCAGGTATTGTTGCCGGTATTGGTGAGCTAGGCATAGAGGTCTCGGCAGGGATTGAGCCCTTGCTAGACACGGCGCTGGACAAAGCAGACGTAATAATAGATTTTACGTTCCATGAAGCAACGATCGTGCATGCCAGGCTGGCTTCAAAGGCTGGTAAGGCCATGGTTATTGGTACTACCGGTTTTTCAGGCGAGGAACTTGATGAACTAGAGGGACTTTCTCGCAATTTTGCCTGTGTCTTGGCCCCCAATATGAGTGTAGGTGTCAATCTCCTTTACAAGCTAGTGAAAACTGCCACAGAGGTGCTGGGCAGTGACTACGATGTTGAAATAGTGGAGGCCCACCATCGCATGAAGAAGGACGCCCCAAGTGGCACTGCCTTACAGTTGGGCAAGGTCGCTGCATCTGCCCTGGGAAGGGACCTTGACAAGGTAGGGGTCTTCGAGCGTCACGGCTTAATAGGTGAACGTTCCAGGCAGGAAATAGGAATACAAACCGTTAGGGCAGGCGATATTGTTGGAGAGCATATGGTACTCTTTGGCGGCATTGGTGAACGCATTGAGCTGGTCCATAAGGCGTCTAGTAGGGATACATTCGCTAGGGGTGCTATAAGGGCAGCGTTTTGGGTGGTCGACAAACGGCCGGGCCTTTACGATATGCAAGATGTTTTAGGGCTAAAGTCTACTATCTAGTAAGATCAGGCGCCTAATGAACAATTTTTTTCTGAAATTGTATCCTTGCATGCACACACAAGGACATATACAGCAGGCAAAGGGCAAAATATTTCCAGGGATACTGCGCGGATGGGACGGGCTATGTAAAGGTTTGTGTGAACACGCTACCTTTCAAGATCATTCCCCCCATGTTCAAAGGGGTATGCATGAGATGTAATGAAATAGGCATGAGAAGGTCTTCTAGATAATAATTATAGCAGGCAAGAACGGCTTAGAATATGGAATTTGATAGGGCTATTAGATTACAGGAACTTCCTCCGTATCTTTTCGTTGAACTTGATAGGAAGAAGGCGGAGGCGTTGGCTAAGGGTGTCGATGTAATTGACTTGGGTATAGGTGATCCAGATCTTCCAACACCTGACTTTATTGTCAAACGCATGGTTACCGCTGTACAAGAACCTGGATACCATAGGTATCCCTCGTCTCAGGGCATGTTATCCTTTCGTCAGGCAGCAGCTGCCTGGTGTAAAAGGCGGTTTGGCATCGATTTAGACCCTGAAAGCGAGGTTGTCGCTACAATTGGCTCAAAGGAGGCAATCGCACATTTTCCCTTGGCCTTTGTGGATAAGGACGATATCGTTCTGGTTCCAACCCCTGGATACCCAGTCTACCATATAGGAACCCTGTTTTCAGGGGGAAGGAGCTATTTTCTCCCATTACTCGAGGAAAACGGATTCTTGCCTGACCTGGATGCCATTCCCAACGATGTCCTAGAAAAGGCTAGGATATTATGGCTCAATTATCCCAACAATCCTACGGCGGCGGTGGCCTCATTGGGCTTTTTTGAAAAGGTAGTCGATTTTGCAACAAAGCATTCCATCATAGTATGCCATGATGCTGCCTACAGTGAGATGACCTATGATGGTTATAAGGCACCAAGCTTCCTTGAGACCCCTGGCGCCAAGGATGTGGGCCTGGAATTTCACTCCCTCTCAAAGACCTACAATATGACCGGCTGGCGCATCGGTTTCACCGTTGGCAACCCTGATCTGGTAGGCGCATTGAGGCAGGTGAAATCAAATGTCGACTCTGGTCAATTTGAGGCCATTCAAGAGGCGGCTATTGCAGCCCTTGAGAGCGATCAGTCATGTGTGGACGAGATGCAGAGAATTTACACGAAAAGACGCAATGTGTTGGTTAAGGGTCTGAGGGATCTTGGCCTTGATGCACCGCTGCCATCTGCAACGTTCTATATCTGGACCCCGGTACCCAAGGGGTATTCCTCTACTGAATTCAGTAGCCTATTACTTGATAGGGCTGGAATCGTCTGTACCCCTGGTAATGGTTTCGGTACCCCGGGTGAAGGCTATGTTCGCATGGCCCTCACGGTTCCTAAAGAACGTCTGGAAGAGGCAATTGAGCGCCTCAAAAGTGTTTTGTGACGGATAATACCCAGAGAAAGCAGGTTTTTGTCGGACTTGGGGCCAACTTGGGCAACAGGGTAAAAAACTGTCTGGATGCCTTGAGGATGCTTGGTCGTCATCCGCAGATAGAGTTGGTACGTCATTCCTCCTGGTATGAGACAGAGCCCCTCGGTATAGATTCTGTCCATAAATTTATAAACGGAGTCGCTGAATTGAGGACCAACCTTTCTGCCAGGGCATTGATGGATCAGCTGCTACTCGTGGAAAGGGCCCTTGGCAGGGATAGGTCCTTGGGGGTAGATCGGCCCATAGATTTGGATATTCTCTATATGGAAGGAACCGTACTGGGACATGGTACCTGTGCCCCGGGAACAAGTGCCAGGGGAACCCTTATTATCCCTCATCCAAGGATCTGTGAGAGGTTATTCGTATTAGAGCCGTGGGCGGAACTTGCCCCTGATCTTGTATTACCCTTGTGGGAAAGGACCGTGTCGGATCTATATCAAACGCTTCGAAGGCGCATGTCCCGTATCCAAGGAGCCAGCCAGGACACCAAAAAAGGGGGATAGGCGGCCATGCGCTTAATCCTGTTCATAGCCCTTCTTGTTCTTCTTTACTTCCTCTTAAAGAATATCTTCGGGTCTTCCACCACATCGCGCAATAAAGGAAGACATACCAATACCGATTACGGCTCTCGGAAGCATCAGGGCCCGCCACCTCCTATAACGGATGAACTCGTACAAGATCCTGTATGTGGAACCTATTGCCCCAAAAGGGAGGCCCTAACATATAGAAAGGGGGGAACCACCTATTATTTTTGTAGTGAAGAATGTAGAAGGAAGTTCAAGAAGGGGAAAAAGGGATAGAGCGATTCCGGCGTATATGGTGAGCCCAATGAACTGACAGGCACTTGGTGGAGATGGCCGGGATCGAACCGGCGGCCTCCACGTTGCGAACGTGGCGCTCTCCCATCTGAGCTACACCCCCACTTTTCCCTATAGTACTGTATTGAGACATCCATGCAAATTAGATGCTTCCATATCTCATCTAGGCCCTATAGCCAGCTATATATTTACACGAGTTGCCATATATTTCAAACCATAAACTTTTTCTTGAATAAGACGAAGGACATATTCCATGCCTTGATATGCGGTAGAGCAGGTTGCAATTTATGAAGGAGACGGAAAAGGTCGATAACTTGCAAAACATCTAATCAAATTCCTATGCACTCTACATTTCTTAGGCTACACGTCCCATGAGTGGGCGTGTTGTATGCATTCGGGGTAGATTCGGATCAGGTGAAAGAGCCCATGAAGACCCCATCCAGGTTTTAAGGTGAAATATGCTGGCTTCGGCAAAAAGTGGTGTGGTATTGGGAATAAATGCCTTTCCTGTGGAAATAGAGGTGGATATCTCCCCTGGGCTTCCTGGTTTGAATATGGTAGGGCTGCCTGAAAGTGCGGTCAAGGAGAGCAGGGAACGGGTCAGGGCTGCTATTAAGAATTGTGGTTACAATTTTCCCACCCAAAAAATCACTATCAACCTTGCGCCGGCTGACATAAAGAAAGAAGGTACTGGCCTTGATCTGCCGATTGCCATGGCCATATTATGTGCCTCAGGGACGCTGCCCCAGGAACGTCTTGATGGGTACTATATCGTGGGTGAGCTGTCTCTCGATGGCTCCGTGAAGCCTACCAGGGGGGCGTTACCCCTGTCTCTGGGTGTCAGAAAATGGGGTGCAAAGGGTCTGGTACTTCCTTCTGACAACAGTTTTGAAGCGGCCGTAGTCGATGGAACAAGGGTTTTATCGATTTCCCATCTATCTGAATTGGTTGAGTTTTTTCTTGGAAACAGGGAAATAGACCGGGTAAAAGTAGATATAGACCGCCTGTTTCGTGCCGACACTAGACAAAAATTCCTTGATTTTAGTGACGTAATAGGACAGGATCAAGCCAAAAGGGCCTTGGAGGTCGCTGCTGCTGGCGGTCACAATGTGCTTATGGTCGGCCCACCAGGTTCCGGCAAGACCATGCTTGCCAAGCGCCTGCCTTCGATACTTCCCCCACTTACCTTTGAAGAGGCACTTGAGACCACCACCATATATAGTATTGCCGGCCTGTTGGATCAGAAGACAGCCCTTATAA
>WFZW01000167.1 GCA_015489365.1 Deltaproteobacteria bacterium
CCCTTGGCACGCCCCTTGCCCTATAAAGCCACATCACAAACCCGAAACGGCCATGACCTACATTCTTTACTGGAAAGGGCCGCATACGGTGATCCTTTAAAAATACAAGGAGGCTTTAACAATGAGAAAGGTAGCAATCTATGGCAAGGGCGGAATCGGTAAGTCCACTACCACGCAGAACACGGTGGCAGGTCTTTCCGAGATGGACAAAAAGGTAATGATCGTGGGTTGCGATCCCAAGGCAGACGCCACCCGACTCATGTTAGGCGGAATGGCACAAAAGACAGTCCTCGACACCCTGAGGGAAGAGGGTGAAGACGTGGACCTGGAAGATGTGATGAAGGTGGGCTTTAACGGTGTGAGATGCGTGGAATCAGGCGGCCCTGAACCAGGGGTTGGCTGCGCGGGCCGGGGCATCATCACGTCCATTAATCTCCTTGAATCCCTTGGGGCGTACGACGAGGAACAGGAACTAGACTACGTCTTCTATGATGTCTTGGGAGACGTTGTGTGCGGCGGGTTCGCCATGCCTATACGCGAAGGTAAGGCAGAGGAGATCTACATCGTACTATCCGGTGAGATGATGGCCATGTATGCAGCCAACAACATCTCGAAGGGCATCAGAAAATTTGCCGAATCCGGCAAGGTCCGCCTGGGAGGCCTTATCTGCAACAGCAGGAACGTCGATCGTGAGCAGGACCTCATAGAGGCCTTTGCCAAGAAACTCGGTACCCAGATGATCTACTTCGTCCCCAGGGACAACATGGTCCAAAAGGCGGAGATCCACAGAAAGACCGTAATCGACTACGAGCCTACCCACACCCAGGCCGATCACTACAGGAACCTTGCAAGGGCAATAGATGGAAACGACATGTTCGTGATCCCATCCCCAATGGAGCAGGAGGAACTTGAGGCACTTCTCATGGAATATGGACTCTACGATTAGTACCTAGTGAGCCATGGACCCACAAGAACACACAGGCCTGGTCCATCATGCGGATACTGCCAGGGCATGAAGCCGCCCTGATCCAGGCCAGGCTTCGGACAAAGAAGGAGGAACTTCACATGATAATGGTCAGAGCGATTGTACGTCCGGAGAAGACACCGGAGGTGATGTCGGCACTTCTCGATGCAGGTTATCCGGCGATTACTAAGATGGAGGTATTCGGACGCGGCAAGCAAAGGGGCCTCAAGGTGGGAAATGTAACCTATGACGAGCTCCCCAAGGAGATGCTCATCACGGTGGTGCCCGATGAGGAAAAGGACCTGGTTATTCGAGCCATCCTCGATAGTGCAAAGACCGGCGAAAAGGGTGCATTTGGGGATGGAAAGATCTTCGTATCTCCTGTCGAAGAGGTCTACACCGTGAGCAGCGGCACCAGGGAGGCCTGATATGAAGGAAGTGATGGCAATAATACGTATGAACAAGATAAATGCCACCAAGAAGGCCCTGGTGGAATCAGGGTTCCCTGCATTTACTGCCTGCAAGGTAATGGGCAGGGGAAAGAAGGCCCTCGACAAGGAATATGTCCAGGCCATATCCGAATCCCCAGAGGATAGCGCCGATGCCCTGTCCCTCATAGCCATGGGGCCAAGGCTCATGCCCAAGCGGATGCTTAGCCTGGTGGTGCCTGAAGAGCGGGTGCAGGCCGCGGTAAAGACGATCATCGAGGCCAACCAGACCGGCAATCCAGGGGATGGAAAGATCTTCGTGCTACCGGTTTCCGATGTGGCCAGGGTAAGGACCGGCGAGACCGGTGATGCGGCCATTGACGAAATGAGCAGTTAGGAAGGAGGAAATAATGAGCGAACAGGCCCTATCAAACATTTCCAGGATAAATCCCGAGGACCTGCTGGAGGAAATAGTCAGAAGCTATCCCACCAAGGTGGCCAGGAAGAGGCGCAACCACATGCTGGTCAGAAACCCCGAGGAACCCCAGCACATCCAGGCCAACGTAAGGACGGTTCCTGGAATCATCACCCAGCGGGGCTGCTGCTATGCTGGCTGTAAGGGCGTAGTAATAGGCCCGATCGTGGACATGGTTCACATAGTACATGGTCCCATAGGCTGCTCCTATTATGCCTGGATGACCAGGCGCAACCTTGGCAAGGCCCGTGAGGATGGACAAAACTACCTCCAGTACTGCTTCTCAACGGACATGCAGGAGGAAAACATCATCTTTGGTGGTGAAAAAAAGCTAATGGCGGCCATAGAGGAGGCGTATGAAATCTTCCACCCAAAGGCCATAAGCATACATGCCACCTGCCCTGTTGGGCTGATAGGGGATGATATTCAGCACGTGGCAAGGATGATGTCTGAGAAACTTGGCATAGACATAATCGCCTTCAACTGCGAAGGCTACCGCGGGGTAAGCCAGTCTGCAGGCCACCACATAGCCAACAACGGGCTCTTTGAAAAGGTGGTTGGTAAGGATGATGTGGAGCAAGAAGGCTTTAGCGTAAACTGCCTGGGGGAATACAACATCGGTGGTGACGCATGGGAGATAGAGCGGGTGCTCGAGCGCTGCGGCATAAAGATCGTGTCTACCTTCAGTGGAAACGCCTCCTATGACGAGATGCGCCATGCCCACATGGCCAACCTGAATCTGGTTCAATGCCACCGTTCCATAAATTACATGGCGGAGATGATGGAGACCGCCTACGGCATTCCATGGATCAAGGTGAATTTTATAGGGGTCAAGGCCATGTCAAAGAGCCTCAGGAAGATCGCCGAATTCTTCGAGGACCCTGCCCTAAGCGAAAGGGTAGAAAAGGTCATAGCCGAGGAGGAGGAAAGGGCCTTGAAGGGCATCGAGCCCTTCAGGGAACGCCTAAAGGGCAAGAGTGCCTTCCTCTTTGTGGGTGGCTCCAGGGCCCATCACTACCAGGATCTCTTCCGCGACCTGGGCATGAAGACCGTGGTGGCTGGATACGAATTTGGTCACAGGGACGACTATGAGGGCAGACAGGTGCTTCCAAACCTGAAGCTGGATGCAGACAGCAAGAACATACCCGAGATAGAGGTGCAACCTGACCCGGAAAGGTACCGCCCCAGAAAGCCCCCGGAGGTGCTCGAAGAACTCAAAAAAAAGGGCCTCATAGACAGCTACCAGGGAATGCTGCCAGACATGGAAAAGGGCAGCATCGTGGTGGATGACATAAGCCACTTCGAACTCGAAAGGCTTATCGAAACACTCAAGCCAGACATAGTCTGCTCTGGGATCAAGGACAAATACGTCATCCAGAAGATGGGGGTACCATCCAAACAGCTTCACAGCTATGACTACAGTGGACCCTATGCAGGCTACAAGGGCGCGGTCAACTTCGCAAGGGAGATCGATATGCTGGTAAACAGCCCGGCCTGGTCCATGATCACCGCCCCCTGGGAAAAGGCACCGCTGCTCAAGGCAGTGCCCAACAAGGTATGAAAAAAGGAGAGTAACGACCATGCTGGATCTTACACCCAAGGAAATCATAAGGAGGAAGGCGCTAAGGATAAATCCTGCCAAGACCTGCCAGCCCATAGGCGCCATGTACGCATCCCTGGGGATACATGCCTGCCTTCCCCACAGCCATGGAAGCCAGGGGTGCTGTGCCTATCACAGGAGCCACCTGACCAGGCACTACAAGGAACCGATCATGGCGGCCACCAGTTCCTTTACCGAGGGGGCGGCCGTTTTCGGGGGTGGGGCAAATCTACGCCAGGCACTAAAGACCATGTTCACCGTCTACAACCCAGAGGTTGTGGCAGTACATACCACCTGCCTTTCGGAGACCATAGGCGACGATCTACCAACCCTGATAAGGAAGGCAGCAGATGATGGGATTATCCCAAAGGGAAAGACCGTAATCCACACCAATACCCCAAGCTTTGTCGGTTCACATGTGACCGGTTTTTCGAATATGACCAGGTCCATGGTCAGGTATTTCTCCAAGAAAAACGGGGGGCCAAAGGACCTGATCAATATAATCCCAGGTTACGTGGAGCCATCCGACATGAGGGAGATAAAGAGGCTCGCATCTGAAATGGGCATAAATTCCGTGGTGTTTCCCGACACCTCCGACGTGCTGGATGCCCCCCAAAGAGGCAGGCTCAGGCTTTATCCAAAGGGCGGGGTTACCACAAGGGAGTTAGAAAGTACGGGTGATGCGACTGCCACCCTGGCCATGGGGACCTTTGCAAGCGCGGATGCAGCCATCGAGCTTGAACGAAGGTGCGGGGTCGCCTATGAACTCCTTGACCTTCCCATTGGGATCTCTGCCACGGACCGCTTCATCCAGGCCGTTATTGACATGACCGGAAAAGAACCACCTGCATCCATTACCGATGACCGGGGACGGGTCGTGGATATAATGACCGATATGCTCCAATATCTCTATGGAAAGAAGGTAGCCCTCTTTGGGGACCCGGATCACCTGGTCTCCATGGCGGAATTTCTGAAGGACCTGGGTATGAAACCGGTCCATATTGTTACTGGAACCCCAGGAAAGAAATTCGAACGAAGGATAAAGGCCATACTGAAAGACAGCGTGCCAGACGTAAACGTAAAGTCAGCAGCGGATCTCTTCCTACTGCACCAGTGGATAAAAAATAGCCCGGTGGATCTACTGATTGGCAACGTTTACGGCAAATACATAGCAAGGGCCGAGGACATACCCTTCGTGCGTTTCGGTTTCCCCATACTGGACCGTATAGGCCATAGTTATTTCCCGACAGTGGGATATGCAGGGGCCATGAGGCTACTAGAGAAGATGGTAGGGGCTATCCTCGACCGAAAGGACCGTGATGATTCCGACGAGCACTTTGAACTCGTAATGTAACCAGAAACGGGGGGGAGAAAAAAACCGCTCCCCCCCTGTTGGAGGAAACCATGGGCAATATACATCCCCTGGAATTCGAAAGGCAATACGAAGAATTCTTCGACCAGGGAGCAAGTTACCTTCGCACGGCAAACAACGGGGCGCAAAAGCGACCAGATGTCTTCACCCCTGAGATCATATACAACCTGACCGCCATGGCCATTGAAAAATTCCTAATGGCCCTGATCATGTACCATGGGGACCTTGCCGAAAACCACACCATGAGGGACCTTCTCAGATCAGCAAGAAAATATGTGAAGATACAATCCGGGCTTGCCAGGAAGCTGGATTACATGGATTCCTTCCAGGAGATATGCAGCCTTTCCGATTACAGGAAAAGGACCCCGACCTCCGAAGACATAAAGGAAATACTGGCCATCGGCAGGCAGGTCAAACGTTTCGTTGCACCAAGGATCTTCAGACAGACGAGGCCTTGCCGGATCCGCCAGGCAGCCTGTTCTTCCCATGTCCAACCCTACCACACACAGGGCACTGTGAATTCCTTCTAAGCTCAAGCTCGCAAAAACGCATGGTAGCACCATCGAATATTAGCATACGCCCCTCAAGGAGGCGGCCTTGGCCTACAATGTACTTGACGGCCTCCATGGCCTGAAGGCTGCCGATGGCGCAGGAGGCAGCGCCGAGGACCGGCACACTCCCTGCTGGAGGCGCATTAGGAAAGATGCAGGCAAGGCACGGGGTACGCGGTGGTGCCATGAAGGTAACCCTGCCCTCGAGTCCCCAGACCGCCCCGTGGACCAGGGGAATGCCTGCCTCCACGGCCCAGCGGTTAAGTACGTAGCGACCCTCGAAGTTGTCCAGGCAGTCAACTATTATGGACATACCGCCGGCTATCTCTGCGACATTGCCCGCATCTATGCAGGAAGAGACAGGTTCTATCTCGACCCCTGAATTGAGCGAAGCCAAGGTATCCATGGCGGAGCTGGCCTTGCGAGAGCCTATAGATCCCTCCTTGTGGAGAAACTGCCTGTTAAGGTTCGTAACATCTACCGTATCGGCATCACAGATACGCAACCTGCCCACCCCTGCCAGTACGAGGTTCGTGGCCACTGCCGATCCCAGGCCTCCCAGGCCAGCCACCAGTACGCTGGAATGGCGAAGTCTCTCCTGGGCATCCCTACCCCATCCAGGCAGCCCCATCTGCCTCTGGTAACGATCAAAGGATGGCACCAAGGACGTCATCTCCCTAGAAGGCGGGTTCCAGGCGGGCCATAGGGCCTTTCTTCTGGCATCCTAGGCGCACTTGAGCATATCTCCATAGCCGCCTGCCTTGCCGTAATTCCCCTATCACGGCTGCGGGAAAGTACTTCCGTGACAATGGACCTCATCCTTGCATCCACATACCCAAGGACCTCTTCACCTGTGGGTGTAATAGCAGGGCCAAAGAGCCCGTCCATGGACAGGGAGCCCCCACAACCAGCCACGAAATCAGGCACAACGATCACCCCCCTCTCATGGAGAAGGTCTTCAGCCTCCCTCGATACAGCGAGGTTGGCACCGCAGACAACGGCCTTGGTATCCATCAAGGCGGCCTCGTGCCTGGTTATTGCATCCTCTACTGCAGCGGGAACGAATATGTCGCAACTTGACCGCCATATCGCATCCCGATCCACATAATGCCCAAGACCGCGAATCCGCGGAATAATCCCATCCCTGGAACCTGCAACCAGGGCGTTCACATCGACTGTTGCACCGTTGGGGCCAAGGAGTGCCTTTTGCCTGTCTGAAACCCCTATGATATTCACCCCTGCTCCCAGAAGGCAAAGGGCCGCTGCGCTACCCAACCCGCCAAAGCCCTGGATTGCCACTGTTGCTCCATGGGCGGGAATACCCAAAAAATCAAGTGTAGCAAGACATGCAGAGGCAAGCCCCTGCCCGGAACGCAATCTTCCTACTGATCCGCCGTGGACAGGCTTTCTTAATATCTCGTAACGTTCCATGAAGTCAGGCAGGTCGAGCCCCTGGGCCGCGGCTATGGCAATCTTTACGCAGGGTATGTCTAGCCGTGCCGCAATGCTATCGAGTTCCTCAAGCCTGGTATTCATGTCAGGCCCCATGGAATAACACTGCATGACATAGGGCCTTATGGCCCGCATAAACCTGTACATGGCGTCTGCCTTACCAGGTGCCTTAGGATCGTAATCAATGCCGCACTTGGCGCCGCCGCAACGTATGCCAGCTATCCGCATCTTCAAGGTCATATTCCTGGCAAGATCTACAACCCTTTGCTGCCTCAATCCCCTTTGGACCCTGAAGCCACCGGCATTTATCCTGTTGGACAGGTCATCGAGGACAAGCCATCCCCTGAACCCCTCCACAGGATCTACATACTCCAGCACGACCTCAGGAGGATGTACGGGCATCCCTTTCTTCTTCTCCATCTATTATCAGGCACCTGATAGTCATGGAACCAGGTTTCCTCTTCTAGCCACCGGCTATGGGAATTATCAATGAGACCTCATCATCCTCGTTCATGATCACCCTATCCCATCCTTCCTTCTCCACGTCGATCTTTTTCCCATTGATGAAGATGGACAAAAACAGGGTATCTAGAAGCGCGGGCCTCAAGTCGGGATACATGGATATAAGGGCCTCGATGGTCTCGGCAAGGCTTTTGCCCTCCAACTGGATTTCGTATCGCTCGTCCACATATTCACGTAAAGGGGAAGGGATTATTACCTTGGGCATATAAAGACAATCCTTTGTAATCGTTCAGCCTCCATGGCTGCTAGCAGGCATTTGAAGGGTTTTGGCGTGGTTCAACCTGCACCACACTGCTCACAAGGGCCTGGAAAGGTTTGCTGTATTTTCAAGGTAAATTGGTACCAGGATACATCCTCAAATGCAAGCATACCAAGGAACCTTTCACGGCCCACCCCTCTGGGCATTTTCTAAGAGCATTAATGTCGCAGGAACGAACATTGATTATTCAGAACCTACCGACCCTTTGCCCCCAAACCTTCATGCACCCCCTATTTCAGGATGCATTTTCCAGTTAAACCTCCATGGGCCAGTACCTTGGTGCCGTGCTCCCAATACATGAAGATACAGCCCATAGACTCTGTATTTTCACGGTAAAACGGTAATCGCCTTCCATAGCCCGACCCCTATGCGTGCTGCCCACCTTGCTGTGAAAATTTGGTTGACAGTTCTTTTCTAAACTGATAACTGAATCAACCTGGAACCACAAAGAGTACCGATTGGGGAAACCGGATTACCCATTTTCGGACCTTAATGAATAATCATTCAGTTAAATGATGGATTGCATTGTTTTGAACTTAACCGGTCAAGGACATTCTAAAGTGAAAAGAGTAATCCAGGGGCTTTTTATCTCTTTCTTGTTCATCGGTATCCTGGCGCCCCAAGTAAGCGGTTGTGTTGGCAGGATATTGACCCTGGCGATATCCAACTCCCCGGATCAACAAATAATGGGGGCGATACTGTCCGTATATATTAATGAAAGGACGGGCACCACGGTAAAGCTTACACATCCAGGGGACATTCAGGCCTGCCACCAAGCTGTTCTTTCCGGCCAGGCCAATATGTACATAAATTACCTCAAACCAGCCGAAAGGATCCTGGGCCTCAAAAAAACCGAGAACAATCCCCAAAGACTGTACGTACTTGTCAGCCAAGGCTTTTTGGATAGATTCAAACTTGTATGGCTAAAACCCCTTGGATACAAGGGGCCATTGACCAGCAGCCTCACTCCAGGCAAGGACGCCTCATTGGCAGCACCGGTGGTATCGGTAGAGACCCTTAGAAAATTTCCCGTCCTTGACAGGTTGATAAATAAACTTGGCGGGAGGATCGACAGCAATACGCTTGAAGGGCTTGAAGGCAGTACCAAGGGACAGGGTACCAAAAAGGCGGCAAGGGATTTCCTAAAGGCCCTTCGATTAATCTAATCCAAACCCATGCAGCCTGTACCTTGGCGCTGCACCCAAGGGTAAGACCTTCCGCACGGCTTCAACGATGTTATTGCCACCCATACAAACATCGTAGGCATGCCCTGGGCACCTCCGAGTATTATAATGGCAACTCGGGAGCCGCCAATATTAAGATAAAAAAGGAGCCAAGATACTGAAACTCATCTATTATCTTACGGCCATGCTTTTAGGGGGGATGCATGCCCTTGAACCCGGTCATGGCAAGACGGTGGTGGCCGCCTATCTGGTGGGATCCAAGGGCACGAAGAGGGACGCGGTCTTTTTGGGACTGGTGGTCACCTTCACGCATACATTCACGGTAATCCTCATGGCCATTGCAGCAAAATACGTGTCCACCAGGATTGATCTTACTGAAGAGGCCATGCATGGATACATGGGCATAATAGGTGGATCAATTATCCTGTTCGTGGGTGCCTGGATGCTGATACAAAGGCTCAGGGGAAAGGATCCATTTCATTTTCACCTTCATCCACACGGACATCACCATCACCACAACCATTCCCATAACCATGAAGACGCGCCAGGCCATGTCCATAGCCATGGGCATGATCATAGTCATAGCCATCATGAACACGACCATGACCACCTAGATGACCATCATCACCATAATGGGCATCATCACCATGCGACTAGTGGAAAATCAGGCTTCTGGCAACTCTTCCTGCTCGGTCTATCCGGTGGGGTAGTTCCCTGCCCTGCTGCGATCGCCATTCTCATAGCTGCAATTGGTGCTGGGAAGATAGGCGAGGGATTGACATATATCCTCCTTTTCAGCCTGGGGCTTGCCATTGTATTGATCTCCATAGGACTCTTCGTGGTAAGTGCAGGTCGTATTGCAGGCAGGTTCCTTGATTCGAAACGATTTGCACAGAAGATTTCCGTTGCAAGTGCCGCTATTATCGTGATAATTGGGATAGTTACCCTTTATGGCTCACTGGGTCACATCCTGTAGGCCAGGGCATAACCAGTAAGGAAGGAGCTTATGAAACGTTCATTCCGATTATCTGTCAAACTGCTCATCCTTTGCCTCTTCACTTTCATCCTACCGGAAGTTGCATGGGCACATGGCAACATATCCAACCTTCCTGCCCCTGTTCAGATCATGCAATACCGGCTGCTCATATATATGAATCCCAACGACTTCGTATCCCGAAACAAGATGGCAATGGTCCTACTGCGTACCAACAAAGTGGATGCAGCCAAGGCACAACTGGACTACATACTTGAAAAGGATCCTAAAAACTTCGATGCCCTGGACGGACTGGGAATCCTGCTCATGAAACAGGGGCATATGGATGAGGCAAGGGCCAGGCTGCTTCAGGCAGAAGGCCTCAGGCCCAATGACCCAATGGTACACCTCCATCTCTACGTACTCTACAAGGAGCTTGGCCAAAAGGCGCTGGCAGAGGCTGAAATGAAAAGGGTAAAAGGACTTTGCAAGGATCAGAAGATGGCTGCCAAGATCAAGGCAGAACTAAAATTTATCGAGGGCACGGGTAAGATACCGGGGGCAGGGCTATGAAACCGGTCGTAAATGTTATCATCGCCATATGCATGTTCACCACGCTGTCACTCCTGTCTTCGTGCAAGGGTCCGAAACAGATTGCGGGCACGGAAAAACCGGTAAGGATAGGCTACATGATCTGTAACAGCCTTGCCGAGTCCAAGGCTAGGTTTGATCCCTTGACTGCCTATCTTTCTGAAAAGACAGGCAGAAAATTTATTCCCATCTATGTCAACACCTTTGACTTTGAAGACCTTGTTAAGGCAAAAAAGGTGGATTTCACCCATTCCAACTCCATCCTGGCGGTGATTTTTGAGAAGAACTACGGGGTAAAACCCATTGCCGTGGAAAAGCGCGGTCGTTACGGCTACAAAGAAACCGGCCTTATCATTGCTAGGAAGGAAAGCGGCATAAGGACCTTCAAGGACATGAAAGGAAAGACCATGGTCTTTGGTCCTGCCCTTGCCCCCTTTGGATACATGGCCCAGTATTATCTCATGCTAACCCACGATTTCGATCCAGAAGAAGACCTGGCCTACTATGCCATCCCCTGGGGTGCCTACAAGCACGAAAAGGTAATATACGGGGTCATGTTCGGTCGCTATGATGTAGGGGCTGCCCCCAGGATAGACTTTGACAAGATGGCCAGGGAGGGAAAGATCAACCCCAACGATTTTACCATAATAGCAGAAAGCAAGCCCATGCCCTATTGCACCATAGGGGCCATGCCTGGGACGGATCCCAAGCTTGTGGAGCAGGTACAGAGGATACTGCTGGACCTCAAGAAGGACGAGACGGTTCTTGTGGATGGAGAGGTGCTGAAGGTCTTGAAAAGGGCCTGGATAGACGGGTATGTAAAGGCCAACGACAAGGACTATGACCCCATAAGGAAACGGCTGAAACGTTGCAACATGCCACCCTATAAAAGATATGAGGAATAGGCACCGGTGGGAGGTGAAAGATATATTATGAACAGATTCCCGTACCTCACAGTGGTTTCTTATATCCTGCTCCTGCTGGTAGTGATTCCACCCCTGTGCCAGGCAGGTCCCAGGGTATACGAACGGGCCTTGATCAAACAGGATACCGTCTGGCAGGGCGATATCCTCATAAAGGGGGACGTGGAGGTAACAAAGGAGGCTATCCTTACGATAATGCCTGGCACAGTGATCAGGTTCGCCAAAATCGACCAGTGGGGTCCTGAAAAGCTCTATGCAGACCGAAGCGAGCACTTTCCCAGGGCAGAACTCATTGTCAAGGGAAGAATAATAGCCCAGGGCACCAGGCAGCACATGATAATATTCACCTCTGCCGACACTGCACCCGGTCCGGCCGATTGGGGTGCCATTAACATGCTCGATTCCAGGGGCAACCTTATGGAATTTTGTGAGTTCAGCTTCGCCCATACCGCTGTCCACTGCCACAGCGCCCAGGTGCTGGTGGCCTCGTGCTATTTCCACGATAATGGCGTGGCCATAGGCATGAAGAATGTAAACAAATACAAGACCAGGTGTGTTGCCTCCATACTTTACAACCGTATCGTGAACAATGGCGGGGGGATACTTTTCGGAAATGGCGCCAGTCCTAATATCGTCAACAACCTGCTGGAGGGCAACAAGATCTTTGCCATCTTTGCAAAGAAGGCAGGCCCTGCCCTGATCAGGTACAATAATATAACAAAGAATGGCAAGGGGCTTGCCCTCTATGCCACGCCCATGGTTATCTTCAGTTATAACAACGTTGAGGCAAACCGGGATTACAATGTCTCCCTGTTCGAGGGACAAAATTATGACGTGTATGCGCCTGACAACTGGTGGGGCACTAGGGATGAGAAAGAAATAAGGAAACTTACCTGGGATAAGGACGAAGAGAAGGACCTGGGCAGGCTTCTGTTTCACCCCTATGCCACGGCCCCGATAGAAGGGGCAGGTATTCCATTTAAAATCGATGGATTGGATTGATAGAATAAGCCTTGTGGCGATAGGGATACTTACTGTGGTACTGGTGGGTATGCTGGTCAGGCACCACATATACGCCTCACCGGTGCCAGCTCCTGATCCAGCAATTAGGCTTGAGGCCTTCTATAAACGCCAGCGCCAAATGGATGAGGAGATCTTCAAGAAACCCCTTTCATTGGAAAAAAAGGGAGAATTCACCAGGGCTGCAGCACTGTTCAAAAGGATAATAAGGACCCAGCCAAACAGGGCATCAGGCTACGAATATCTGGCAAACCTCTACCTGAAGATGGGCGACCTGTCAAAGAGCATACATTATTTTCGCATGGCGGTTGAAAGAAATCCTGACTACGTAGACAAAAAGACACCTATTTACATTGGAAACAGGCTGAAGAGATTGGTAAGCGAGGGCAGAGAGAAATTCTCCAGGGAAAAGTCCCTGAAACCCAATGATCCCGTTGTAAAGCAAACCCTTAAGGACATCTACTATCTCCAAAGCAGGCTCGCAGGGGGCTGCGAATAGTACATTGAAGATGCGCGGGCTGTTCGATTTGAGTGTGGCAACGGGTCTGGCCCTGGGACTGGGCGGGGTATTTCTTTCCTACCTTGGAAATCCTGCCAATTCCGGGATCTGTATATCGTGTTTCCTTGAAAATATAGCCGGGGCACTTACCCTGCATCACGAGATCCGAATGAGCTATATCCGGCCTGAGATCAGTGGCTTCATCCTGGGATCGTTCATGATGGCCATCTCCACCGGCAGGTTCAAGGTAAAGGGCGGGGCATCTCCTGCGGTGAGATTCCTGCTGGGTTTCTTCATGATCGCAGGATGTGCTGTCTTCATCGGCTGCCCCATAAAGATGATCTTGAGGCTTGGCGCAGGGGATCTAACCGCCATTCCAGCAGCCCTTGGCCTTGCATCAGGGGTGTATATAGGTGTCCGATACCTGAAGGGTGGATTCAGGCCTGGCATTCCAAAGGACATGCCAGGGATCAATGGATTGTTCATTCCTGCCTTTGCACTGCTGCTGTTACTCTTTCTTTGGCTTCGCCCTGGATTCATTGCCATAGGGCAAAGGGGACCGGCAGCCGAGCATGCCCCGATCCTCATAGCCCTGGGTATCGGACTGGGTATCGGTGCCTTGGCGCAACGTTCAGGTCTTTGCATAACAGGTGGCATAAGGAACCTGTTCCTGGCCAGGGATCTCACGTTGTTTAACGGCCTGGTTATGGCCCTCGTCTCTGCCGTGGTGCTAAACCTATTACTTGGCTCGTTTCACCTGGGTCTCCATGCCCAGCCATCTTCGCACCAGGCACACGGATGGACCTTTCTGGCCATGCTGCTGGTAGGGTTCTCATCGGTGCTGATAGATGGCTGCCCCTTCAGGCAATTGATAAAGGCAGGCACAGGGGATGTTGACGCCGCCATGACCACTATGGGAATGCTGGTTGGAGGGGCCTTGGTATTCGGCTGGTCCATCAGGAGCACATCGGCAGGACCTGCCTTTGGGGGCAAGATCGCGGTAATTGCAGGGTTGATATTTAGCGTTGGCGTGGCATACCTCTTAAGACAAAGGGTTAGAAGAACATGAGGCCAGCACCATGAACAGACGGGAAAACAGGGTAGTATTCATAGCTACTGCCACACATATGCTCACCCATGCCTACATGATGATCTTTCCTACGGTGCTGGTCCTCCTTGCAAGGGATCCTGGTTTGAGCACCAGTAGCTATTTCAGACTGGGCCTGGTAGGAACCCTATGTTATGGCCTGTTCGGTGCAGGGGCCATACCTGCCGGAATGCTGGCAGACAGGCTGGGCTCCCAACGCATGCTCGCCATATGTGCCTTTTTCATGGCCCTTGCCAGCCTTGCAGCCGGCCTGTCCCCTTCCCTGCCACCCTTCGTGGCCTCCATGGCCCTTCTTGGTCTTGCCGCATCCATTTATCATCCATCGGGCCTTTCCTTCATCTCGAGAAACGTTAGGGTCAGGGGACGTGCCATGGGGATACACGGGGTCGGCGGCAATATAGGCCTTGCCCTTGGCCCGATGCTTTCCGGGGCGGCAGCAGCCAAGTTTGGTTGGAGAGGTGCATTCATCGTATTTGCAGTGCTTGGCTTCATCCTGTTTCTGCTGATCGTATGGACACGTATCGAACGACACGCCCCAAGTGCCTCGGGTTCCACGGCAACGGCAAAAAAGGGGGGGCTCTTTGGAATGCCGATCGTGTTACTCCTCATATATTTTAACTCCATGCTCTACGGCCTCTGCTATCGTGGGTCCATGATGTTCTTTCCCAAACACTTCGTCCAAAACATCCACTTTGCCATGGATAACGTGGCAAGGGCAGGTACCCTGGTGGCCTTCGTCACCCTGTCAGGCACCGTGGGCCAGCTACTTGGGGGCATCCTATGCGACAAACTAAAGAGGCCAGAGCATGCCTATCTCCTGGTATTCATGGCCGCCACCCCGTTGTTCTTCTCCATATGGCTCCTCAAGAACTGGTTGCTCTTTGCCGCAAGCCTTGTTTTTGCCATGTTCTTCTTTGCCTGGCAACCGGTGCAAAACACCCTGATCGCTAAATATGCAGCCAGGTCTGCCCATGGACTCAGCTTCGGCATAAACTTCCTGCTCATAATGGGGGTGGGGGCAATAGCCGCATCTGTTGGTGGCTACGTAACCGATCTTATAGGTGTTGCCGACGTGTTCGCAGTCCTTGGCACGATATCAACCGTTTCCCTGCTGGTGGTCATCTATATGCTCTGGTACATACGTAGCCGGGAGGCCTGATATGGTGCGTACTGGTAGCATCTCTACGGCAATGGCACTTGTATTCATGCTGTGCGTGCCCCCTGTGGCCCTGTCCAGGACGATCGTTGTCCCTGATGATTTCAAGACCATCAACCAGGCCATAACTATGGCAAGGAGCGGGGATACGGTAATGGTGAAACCCGGCGTGTATCACGAACGCATACGGATGAAAAAGGGGATAACCCTTGTAAGTTTCGCCGGAAAGGGAGGAAACGAACTGGTAAAGGGACCGGGTAACAAGAGGGTGCTTCGAAGGGCACTTGACACCGTAATAGACGGGTCTGGGCTTAAGGAACCAGGCTACCTGCTGAGCTTTCCCAAGGATACCACGGCCCCGATGAAGGTTGACGGCTTTACACTCAGAAACCTGCCCCTCTATCACACCGGGGTCAAGATGTTCATGGTGGAGATAAGGGGTTGCTCACCGGTCTTCATCAACAACATCGTACATGGCAACCGGTCCTGGGGAGGGATACTCTCTACAGGCCTTGGAACAGGCATGGGCCCTCCACTGGAAACCACGGCCAGGCCCCTGATAGAGAATAACATCATATTCGATAACCTGGGGCCTGGCATATCCAACGGACCAAACTCCGAGGGAATAATAAGGGGAAACGAGGTATTCGATAACCATTTCACCGGCAGGACGAATAGCAGCGAGGTCCCACCAGGAATCGGTATAAGAGAATATGCCAGGCCCCTTATCGAAGGAAATACCTGCTACCGTAACGGTTCAGGAATAGGGGGAATCAATCTCGATGTAAACCAAAAGCCCCTGATTATACGAAATAACAGGCTTTTTGAAAACAGGCGTGCCGGTATCCGCCTCAAGGCCCTGCCAAACAGAAGTGGCAGGCTCAATGCAACGATCCTGGGCAACACCATCTACGGAAACCTCGATGCCGGGATAATGGCTATCAATGTCCATGGGATGAAACTCGTCTCCAACAAGGTCTATGACAATATGGCATCAGGGCTGGCGCTGTTTGAGGTAAACAGGGTGATCGTCGAATCAAACGAGATATATAGGAATCTCGATGCAGGCCTCAGATTGGTCGATGCCACGGACGTCAAGGTAAGGAAAAACCGCATATACCAGAATGCGACTGCGGGCGTCCATTTTGCCGGATGGGGTAAAGATGGGGGCAAAAGATGAGAAGATCCTGGTACCTCTTGCTGGTTCTGTTTCTTTCGTATCCCTATACGTCCACCGCCAGGACCATAAAGGTACACGGAAACGCCTCTTCCCTTGAATCGGCCGTATCCAGGGCAAGGGATGGGGATAAGATAATAGTATCACCGGGCAGCTACAGGCTGCACAATCCCCTTCGCCTTGCTGCCAATGTGATACTCAGATCGGAAAAGGGCCCTGGCTCCACGATATTGATAGGGAATGCTACTGCCCCTGTAATACTGGTAGAGGAAAAGATGTCACCCAGGATAGCTGGCTTTACCATAGGATCGGATGCTGTCCCCAAACCAGAAAACCTGACCCTCAAGGGCGGAGGCATATACGTGGCCAAGGGGGCCCATCCAGAGATCAAGGGCAACTGGATCATTGGCAATACGGCGGTATTTGGCGCAGGGATCTATTGCGACCAAAATTCACATGCCAGGATCATCCAAAATACACTGGAGGGAAACCATGCCATAGGGGCCGGCGGGGGGTTATTTCTATTCAAGTCTGCCTGTAACGTCATACAAAATACCCTGGTAAGAAACCAGGCTAACAGTGCCGGAGGGGCCATATTTGCGTCGGGTGACAGCTCCATGATCACCAATTCCATATTCTGGAAAAACCATGCACTTGCAGGTGGCGCTCTACACCTCAAGGAATCCTACTGTAACGTTATCAACTGTACCATCGTTGGCAATTCAGCCAGCTATGGCGGCGGGATATTCCTTGCCAAGGGTGCTTCAAGGCTCATCAACCTGATCCTGTGGGCCAACAGGGATGACCTCTATTACATGGGAACCAAGGCCATATCACGGCCTGAATATTCAGATATTGAAGATGCTGACTTCAGGGGAAGAAACGGAAACATCTCTGCCAATCCCCTGTTCGTGGCCTTCCAATCAGGTGATTTTCACCTACGGAAGACCTCTCCTTGCCTCGACAAAGGGGATCCAAATCCAATATACATGGACCCTGACAGATCCAGAAACGACATGGGGGCCTATGGCGGCCCACAGGCCATGGACTGAGACGCATGAGAATATCTCTACTAGCTACGATCCTCCTTCTTGTCTCCTTTTCCTTACAATTGGCCCGGCCTGCCTTGGCCAAGATCCTATGGGTATCCCACAGTGATAAGACAGGGGCTATCTCAAGGGCCATTTCAAAGGCAAGGCCTGGAGACATCATCAAGGTGTCCGAGGGTACATATAAAGGACCTGTGATCATGCAGCCAGGAATCACCTTGGAAGGTGGATGGAACCAGGACTTTACCAAAAGGGATGCCACCCGTTTCAAGACAATTATCGACGGTAGTAAAAGGGGGGGCAGCGTGGTGACCGGTGCCAAGGAGGCTACAATCGATGGCTTCATTGTAACCGGGGGCATTAAGGGCGACAAAAAAGATGCACCTGGAGGTACCGGGATAGCCTGCAAAGAAAGGGGATTCAAGATCGTCGATTGCGTTATCAAGAAAAACGAGGGGCCAGGCATCTATTGTAATGGCGGAGGCATGGACGTATTCAATGACGAGATAAAAGAAAATGCCGCCCAGGGCATACTCCTCGTCGATGGATGCAAGGCCAAGGTAAGAAAAAGCCACATATGCAACAACAAGATGGCTGGCATAGGCACAAGTAAAGGGGCCCCTTCCCTGTTTGACATAAAACAAAATATCATATGCCAAAACGGTATGGAGGGCATCGAGGCGGAATATGCCAGGGGTGATGCCTTTAACAACATCATCTATGAAAACAAGGATGCCGGTGTAAAGTGCGTCGTATCCCCCACCAGGGTAATAAACAATACGATAGTGGGTAATACCCGCTCTGGGGTCATTATAGAGGTACCGGAATCCATGCCTGTTATAATGAACAACATCATTGCCGAGAACATGGAATCCGGTATAAGGGGAGGTGGCAAGGGATACTCCTACAACCTCCTCTTTGCAAACAGCATGACAGGTGATTGTGATCCGGCCTATCTGTGGTGTGTACGGCGCCAGTTTGGCGGATACGAGGATGAAAAGAGCTACAAGATCCATCACAACATGATCGGAAATCCCCTGTTCATAGACCCGGCCCGACACGATTACCACCTTTCCCCTGCCTCACCAGCCATAGATCATGGAA
>WFZW01000168.1 GCA_015489365.1 Deltaproteobacteria bacterium
ATGATCAACCCTGTGGTACTCTTCGCCGCTGCATCCCCTTCACCGGCTGCCATGGCCAATGCTGCCACTCCCAATACCATTATGGTTGTCAATACGGAAATTACCAAAGTACGCTTTTTCATAAAATCCTCCTCTTTTTTATTTAATTTCGAGAAATTATTAATGCGCCTCGCCCATTGCCTCAGCACAATATGTGACAGGCAATACGACAAATATAAATGCTTGAAGCAGACATACCAAGGTACCCAAAAGCATGATTGGAAGCGGAGCCAGGTAAGGCCCGGCCATCATGAATAGCAGCCCCAGCAACATCTCTTTAGACATCATGTTTCCAAAAAGTCGAATGGATAGTGAAGCGATACGACCCAAGTGGCTAAATGTTTCTACGATCAGGAAAAAGGGTGCCATGACAGGAATAGGCCCCATGAAATGTTTTATGTATTTGAAACCATGAAACCGTATACCCAAAGCATGGTAGGTGACAATCGCTATCATGGTATAGGCAAGTGTCACATTGATGTTGGCAGTGGGAGACATAAAACCTGGCACCAGCCCCATGTAATTAGATATAAGGATAACATAGCCAAACGTTGCTATCATGGGATAGATTATCCGGGCCTTTCTACGGTCACCAAGCTGTTCCACCATGAAATCTTCCAATCCCCCCACGAATGCCTCCATCACATTCTGCATTCCCTTTGGAATCATCTCCATGCGGGAGGTTGCTACCTTGGCCAAGATCAGGCAAATTATCATGGCCAGATAACTATATTGCATATGAGGAGCCAGAATCTGTGCAAGTGGTGTCGTTCCTCCGTGTGCAGGCAAACCCAGCGCATCTAACAAGATGGACAAAAACAATAAAGGATGTTCCATTGCCAATTAGCCTCCTTGAGCGACTGTCTAAACGCCATTCCTGCGCAGCTCAGCTTTTGCCTTTGGCTCAAGCATACCTGCCATGGAATCTTTCGTGCTCTCCCTCCCCTTTTAATGAATCTGGCTTCATTTTCTATAGCCAGCAAGCCATTGAGCCACCGCTAAGGGAATTTCAGAAATTTAATAGCACACAATGGATCATTGTGCAAGACTTTTGAATACCGATTCAGCCGCTCGCAAGGTTAGCTCTATGTCCGTGTCAGAATGGGCCAAAGATATGAATGCCGCCTCAAACTGGGACGGTGCCAGATAGACGCCTTTCTCCAGCATCCCTCTGAAAAATTCCCCGTACCGCTTGGTATCGGATTTCAAGGCATCCTCGAAATTCAAGACCGGCCCATCATGGCCAAAAAATCCGGTCATCATGGAACCGATCCTCTGTATCCTGTTGGTTATCCCGTACCTGGCAGACAGCTCCTCGAGCCCGTCCGCCAGCATGGCCATACGATCCTCCAGGAGTTCATAGATCCCGGGACGGCTCAAGACCCTCAACGTGGCAAGTCCGGCCGCGGTAGCCAGAGGATTGCCAGAAAGGGTCCCGGCCTGATAGACCGGGCCCACGGGTGCCACCTGCTCCATGATCTCCTTTTTGCCTCCATATGCCCCAACGGGAAGCCCACCACCTATGATCTTGCCAAGGCACGTAAGGTCTGGTGTTACCCCAAAATATTCCTGAGCGCCCCCTAGTGCCAAACGAAAACCTGTAATTACCTCATCGAATATGAGGATTATCCCCCTGTCCCTTGTCAATTGCCTGAGCGTCGGAAGAAAATCCTCCCTGGGAAGGATAACCCCCATATTGGCAGGAACCGGCTCCAGGATCACCGCTGCAATTTCATCTCCCTGCTGGTCAATCACCTTCTTGAAGGCATCCAGATCATTAAACGGGGCCGTTACGGTACCAGACACTACCTCCTCGGGCACGCCAGGGCTTCCAGGTATCCCAAGGGTGGCCACTCCGGAACCTGCCTTTACAAGAAACGAATCTGCATGTCCATGATAACAGCCATCGAATTTGACGATCTTCTTCCGCCCTGTAACCCCCCGGGCAAGACGAATGGCGCTCATCGTCGCCTCCGTACCTGAGTTAACCAGACGCACCTCGTCTATTGATGGGACGCATTCGACGATCATCCTGGCCAACTCCACCTCACGCCATGTGGGGATACCAAAACTGGTACCTGACTGCAATGCCTCTTCCACCGCCGCATTGACCTCTTGACGACAATGCCCGAGGATCATCGGCCCCCAGGATCCCACATAATCAATATACGTATTGCCATCCACGTCACGCAGGCGACAGCCGCTGGCACTTTCTACAAAGATTGGATTACAACCGACCGATTTACATGCCCTAACGGGGCTATTTACCCCCCCGGGTATGACCTTCTGCGCATTTTCAAAAAAGAGCGACGATAATTTATGATGGGGCATATTGAGCTCCTCTCATTGTCTGGTACGTTTCTTTGTTGTTATAGTGAGGATACATGATCACAAGGCAAAGATTAGCCTCTAGACAGAGATCTTTCAATAAAGGAGTAACAATGGCCACCATCTCTTTTTTCGGCGCAGCCGGTACCGTCACTGGATCTTGTCACCTACTTCAAATACAAAAGAAAAGATTCCTGTTGGATTCTGGTCAGTTCCAGGGCCCATGGGCCGTTGAGAGGTTGAATTACCGACCCTTTGGTTTCTCCCCAAATAAAATAGATGCCATGATACTGAGCCATGGACACCTGGACCACTGTGGCAGGATACCGGTATTGGCCAAAGACGGCTTCAAAAACAGTATCTATTGTACTCCTCCAACCCGGGATATCGCACGGCTGATCCTTATGGACTCGGCCCATGTGCTCAAAGAGGAATTTCTTTGGAAAAAAAGACGACTCACCAGGGCAGGTATCGAACCCGTGGAACCGCTATATTCACTTGAGGACGTATATTACTGCCTTGATTTATTCGATAAGACGGTCGGGTACAATGAAGAAATACGGCTGGCCCCACGGGTAAATCTGCGTTTTCACACCACGGATGCAGGGCATATCTTAGGATCATCACAAATATATGTAGACTATCCTGCCCCCAAGGGCCCTGACAGGCGCCTGCTCTTTACCGGGGATCTGGGCGATGGCGACAGACCTATCGTCAATGATCCAGCCCATCCTGAACGCCCAGTAGATGTCCTGGTCATGGAGTCCACCTACGGTGACAGGCTCCATAAATCCTATGAAGACTCGGTTGCGGAACTGGAGGAGGCAATAGTAAGTACAATCAAACGCAAAGGCACGGTATTGATCCCAACCTTTGCTTTGGAACGCACCCAGGAACTCCTCTTCCATCTAGGCAACATGCGCAGATCCGGACGGTTGCCGAGGAGGGTGCCGGTTTTCCTCAATAGCCCCCTGGCCATCGATATGACCAGGCTCTACCTCAAGCACCTTGATTATTGTAATAGCCAAGCCATAAAGGGCATGGCCAGGCATCACTCACCCTTTACATTTTCAGGCCTCTACTTCACGGAAACCCCTGAGGAATCAAAGGCAATACACAACATACCAGGTCCCAAGATAATAATGGCAGGAAGCGGGATGATGACCGGCGGCAGGATAAAACATCACCTGAAACACCTACTATGGAAGGAATCCACCACCCTCATCATAGTGGGCTTCCAGGCTGAAGGTACACTGGGAAGACGAATAATCGAAGGGGCCGATACTGTAAGGATCTTTGGAGAGCCCATAGCGGTTAGGGCCAGGATATATACAATAAACGGGTTTTCTGCCCACGCTGACCGTAGACACCTGGTCAAATTCGCTAAAGATAGCAAGGCCAAACGGATATTCGTAGTGCATGGAGAACCAGCCGCTGCAGCAAGCCTAGCCCAGGCACTAAGGGCTTCACTGCCGCATACCAAGGTCGAGGTGCCATCACTAGGAGAAACTTTTAAGATTTGATTCTACTTCCATGCCAGGGCTGAAGTGCGGGTGGGCCAGGCAGCCAGGGGTAATTGCACTTTTTATTCTGTGACCCCGTGGGTCCATGGCTGTATAAATACGACCAGGGTAGAAATTGATCCTGGTAAGATCACCCCATCAACCTAAGGTAACGGCGCTTGCCTACTTTCAAAACCTTGGGCAGATCTTGTATCTCTATCTCTTCGGTCGTAAGCTTGTGGCCATCCAGGCTAACCGCACCCTGCTTTATAAGACGCCTTGCCTCTGAGGCGCTCTTGACAAGACCCGCATCCTTGAGTATGCGTGGCAGATAAATCTTTCCACCTTGTATCCCCGTGGGAAGCTTCAACTCGGGTATATCCTCAGGTACTTCACCCCGACCGAACTGGGCCTCAAAGGCCTCACGGGCATGGGCCGCAGCATCTTGGCCATGAAATCTTTCAACCAGTTCCATCGCTAACCTGGCCTTGATCTCCTTTGGATGCAACGAGCCATCTTTCATGGCCTCCTTGAGCCCGGTGATCTCGTCCATGTCCAAGCTGCTCAACAACTCATAATACCTGAACATTAATTCATCGGATATGGACATAAGCTTGCCAAACATGGCCTTGGGATCCTCGGTTATTCCCACGTAATTGCCCAGAGACTTGCTCATCTTTTGGACACCGTCAAGGCCTTCCAGTAAGGGCATGGTAATCACTACTTGTGGGGCCTGGCCATACTCCTTCTGCAGATGCCTACCCACAAGCAGATTGAACTTCTGGTCGGTTCCACCAAGTTCGATATCAGCGCCCAGTGCCACCGAGTCATAGCCCTGGATCAATGGGTACATGAATTCATGGATACCAATGGGCTGCTGTGACTGGAACCGCTTCTTAAAATCATCCCTTTCGAGCATCCTGGCCACGGTATACTTGGCGGCAAGCCTGATCATGTCTATGGATTTCATCTCCTGCATCCATACACTGTTGAATGCGACTTCCGTTTTTTCAGGATCAAGTATCTTGAATATCTGTTCCTTATATGTAGCGGCGTTTGCCTGAACCTGTTCAGGGGTCAAGGCAGGCCTGGTCTCGGATTTGCCGGTTGGATCACCGATAAGACCAGTAAAGTCACCAATGAGAAACACTACCCGGTGACCCAAGTCCTGAAAATGTTTCATCTTTTGAATCAAAACGGTATGACCCAGATGAAGGTCCGGTGCGGTAGGGTCGAATCCGGCCTTGACCTTAAGAGGAACACCGGTTTCCATTGATTTCCTGAGCTTGTCTTCAAGTTCCTGCTCGTTTATTATCTCCACAGCCCCTCTCTTTATGAGATTCAGGGCCCTTGACAGGTCTTTCTCCATTTCAACATCCACTTCCACTATCTTCCTATCCTGGATCCTGTGGCCGCCCTTTACAAGAAACACGTTATTTTGCATAATCTATGGCCCTGGTTTCCCTTATTACGGTAACCTTGATCTGGCCAGGATAGGTCAATTGGCTCTCGATCTTTTTTGTTATATCACGGCACAGCATAGCGGCCTCTGCATCAGAGACCTTTTCACTGTTTACAACGATGCGTATCTCACGGCCAGCCTGTATGGCATATGATTTTTGGACCCCTGAAAAGGAGGTGGCTATCTTTTCAAGATTTTCTAACCGCTTTACATAGGTCTCGAGCATCTCGCGGCGCGCTCCAGGCCTTGCCCCTGAAAGGGCATCAGCGGCCTGGACCAGGACCGCAAGCACGGTCTCTGGCTTAACATCCTCATGATGGGCCTCGATGGCATGCACCACGTCCTTCGATTCACCATATTTCTTGGCAAGATCGGCCCCTATTACCGCATGAGAGCCCTCCACCTCATGGTCAACTGCCTTGCCAATATCGTGTAACAGACCAGCCCTCTTTGCCTTCTTTACATTGATGCCCAGCTCTGACGCCATAATTCCACATAAAAATGCCACCTCTATGGAATGTTGGAGCACATTCTGGGCATAACTGGTACGGAAACGCAATCTACCTAGAAACTTAACCAATTCAGGGTGTATACCATATACACCTACATCAAAGGTGGCCTGTTCCCCGGTCTCCCTGATGGTGGTTTCGATCTCCTTTTCCACCTTCCTGACGACCTCTTCTATCCGGGCGGGATGGATCCTCCCATCTACAACAAGCCTTTCCAGGACTATCCTGGCGACCTCTCTCCTGACAGGGTTGAATCCTGAAAGGAGCACGGCTTCCGGGGTATCATCAATGATCAGATCGATGCCTGTTGCAGCCTCAATAGCCCTGATATTCCTGCCCTCACGGCCTATGATTCTCCCCTTCATCTCATCATTTGGAAGGGGTACAACCGACACGGTGCGTTCTGCCACATATTCCCCAGCGTACCTCGCAATCGCAAGGGATATGATCTCTTTTGCCTTTTTATCTGCCGCCTCCTTGGTCTCACTCTCCACCTTCCTCAAAAGCTTACCTGCATCCTGGCGTATTTCCTCCTCAAAGGACTTCAAGAGATATTGCCTGGCCTCCTGAGCAGACATTCCAGAAATCCGTTCCAATAATTGCTGCTGTTCCTGGACCAGTGCACCTACCTCTTCCTCCTTTTTCTTGAGGTCCTGCTCAACCCGCTGGAGACCCTTCTCCTTCTCGAGGATTTCGATCTCCTTACTATCAATTAATTCCTTTTTACGGTCTAATTGCTGTTCCCTTTGAAGCAGCCTCTTCTCTTGACTGTGCAGCTCACCCTTGCGTTCAGCGAACTCGGCCTCGGCATCACGTTTAAGCCGCAATGCCTCCTCCTGGGCACTGACGTTGGCCTCCTTGAGAATGCGCCTGGCCTCGGCCTCGGCATCCTCCTTAATCCTTCTGGCCTGTTCCAATGCAGCCTGGGAATCCTTGATGTGGGTCCTGCGGACTAACCATAGGCCGACTGCGACCCCTACAGCCAGACCAATCGCGAGAAAAACAAGATATAATAGGTTCATGATGTGTGGCACCTTTCAGAATACCAACGGCCACACCCCATCTATAAGAACTCGGCGCCAAGAAACGCCACTACGGACAATAGGAGAGGAGTTAAAACGACTTGATTAGCAAAAAGATCTATATATCGTTACATTTTTTCCTTTTCCCAGTCTTGTTAACTACCATACCTGGCAGTCTGATATTTAAAGATTAATATTGCCTTAGCGGTAATTTAGACCTTGATGAGGAAATGCTGATTTATTCGATAATCAAAATAATCTTCGGCGCCCCGCGCCAATATTAAACTCCCCCTATAATTCAAAATCCGTTAATTATATTCAAACCCAGACGGGGTTATAGCCTCAAACCCCCACTTGTGCCGTGTCGGCCAGGTTTATTGAACCTGAGAAACTCAGGTGGGTGTCTCTCCCGTTTCAGGCTAGAAAAAGCTGTTCTCTTTTTCCCACCCTACACAGACATAGACCCCCTTGTACAGGGTGTTGGCTCAACAAACTACCAGCCGATCACCAACACAGCAGGGGAAATTAATTTACGCCTTTGTTGAACAATACTTTACCATACTTATTATTTTTCTTCCAATACTGTTTCTATCTTACTCAAAAGTCGATGCGTCTTGCTTTCAACTTCTTTGCTTAGACAGCCCAACCGGTTACGGGCCATGATATAGTCCTTGCCCATATTCAAGACAGCAAGGACCAAGATTTTATGAGGAGGCAATTTGCTGTATTCCCTTTCAAATTCCTTAATCTTACCCTCCACATAGGACACCACCTCTTTGACATCCACATCGGGATCATTTGCCTTGAGATCATATGTTTGACCAAAAAAGGTAAATTGAATTCTCTCTGGCATCAATCTACCGACAAGCGTCCTTCGGCCGGCGGCGTCAGCTCATTAAATGCCGTTTCGACACCTCCGTTCCCATCATCTATATCACCAATCTTTGATAAGAGTCCATTTATACGACTACGGATTGCCTCACGGTCGTCCTCATATCTGGCCACCTGGCTGCGAAGGGTCTCGATAGACTCCTCACGTTCCCTCAACCGGGCCTTGAGTTCCTCTCTCTCTGACTTGAGGGCCTCACAATATGCCAACAATCTGTCTATTTTTTCTTCAAGAAGATTGATCTCCTGATTTTCCATAAACTACCTCCTTTAAAATATTAAAACCCGATTCCGTATCCGCCGTCAAGCATCATCCCAAACCTTCATGCAGCTTGTATCCTTCATGCTCTACTTCCAAGTATTTTGGTTCAGTTAAAATGAGTGCTTGCTTCGACGCAAACCGGCCATTTTTAGAGGACATCGGAATCTTTTCTGCCGCATAAAGGCGCACTGGATAATTACAATAGAGGGGTTCTTCGACGTTTCATGTGGATTTCAGGGAATGGCCCATAGGTGCTCCGATGGGGTAAATCATGGTGATGGAAGTATGGGCATTTCTGTGTATCCACGAGCTCTTGCCCTTGCTGCCTGAAACAAACCATTCATTCCTTCAAGCAGGGCATTGGTGCAGTCTTGCCCCATCGGGACACTATTCGGTCTTTGTGTTTACGTACCGTGTTCAATGCCTTCTTTACAGGCCTGAGATCAGGATTATCCTTCACTAAGCTCTTGGCATAATTTAAAAACTTGGTAAGTCTCCATGCAGCTCCTTGAGACGTAGAAGCCTTATTTATCCATCTTAACATCTCTTTGATACGCCATGCCGTGGCTGTGTTTTGGGCATATTCTTCCAGCTGGGAGGGAAGTTCCTGCTGATGTTCTGTAAGCGGCCCATCAGCGTTCTTAAGGACTGCCCAGCGTGTCCCACAGGGCATGGAGCACCTTTTGTTCTCCTTTACGTCTTATCTCGTCTACAGCACCATTGAACAGCTTTACTACGTGGAACCACGTCTACAACTACCTCTGCAGCAGGAAACTCCTGCTCTATTCCTGAAATGAAGGCCTTGGACATGTCACATACTGCAACCGCATTCATTAAAGACCTCCTTTTGCCATAAAGATATACGGACTTACATGAACAAATATCTTTCGTCATGCCCAACAGGGCATGGAAAAGGTTCCGAATACCTATCCCAAACTTTCATGCAGCCTATACTTTGGCGCCGCATAAAAGTTGGGGTGGACACTAACTAATGGCCCTTGGCGTTTCTCACGACCGGGTAAAAGAGCGGGAGGTCTCCGTGTTCCAGGCCGAATTTTTCCAAAAAATTCTGGACGTTATCACCCGTTAAAAAATCCGAAAAGGCCCTTGCGCCCGTCGCGTTTACCCCTGGGAACCGCCTTGGGTCGGCCTCCATAACGACATATGGCCTCCGCATGGAGGCATCGCCTTCCACCATTATCTCCATCCCGGTCATGGAAAATTTGCCAAACAGTACCGGTATCCTCCCCACTACCACGTAGGCATTATGCATCCTGGCAAATTCTACCACGCCCACGTGTCCACCGGATTCGTCTTTTAGTATCCAGTGCCC
>WFZW01000169.1 GCA_015489365.1 Deltaproteobacteria bacterium
TTTCTGCCCTGCGCGCGGTCTGCAACAAGTGCTCAATCAGGCTATGCCATTTGGAAGTATTGTTTTGGGGGTGTATGTGCAAAAACATTATATAACATGAGGTAGGCCTATTACTATCTCCTTGGCTTTTCATGAGTGGCCACTGTCTGTCTGAGTCGCGTGAAGGCCTGCATGATGCCAGCAGGCCCTCCTGGCCATCACATTTTGTGATCTCCAATTGCTGATTTTTTTATTATACTACCTGGCCCCGGTCATCTAATGTCAGGGGGTTTTGTTTTTTTTATCACTGTATATTGAGGCAAGCCGCTTTGCCTCCTCCCTGATCTGGTTTCGTAATTCATCAGGGGCCAACACCTCGGCCTCGGGACCAAACTGAAGGATCTTCATCTTGATTTCTCTTAGGTCGGCAACAGGCACGGTAAGGGTCAGGGAACCATCGTCTGCCTTTTGAAGGATCTGGTCAGGATGCCACACCTGTTCATGGATCCAACGGGCCATATGTGGCGAGAACCGCACGGTTACCGGGAAGGTTTTGCTGCCCTGGAAGATACCGAATCCGCTTTGAAGCAGATGGCGCCAGGCCGAGGCAGGCCGCCGCTTGAAGGGCAGTCTGATGGTGACATTTTCCATGCGTGCAAGATAGAAGCGGCGCCAGTCTTGTCGTTTTCGACACCAGGCGAGCAGGACCCAGCTCCCCATGTAGTGCTGGAGATGGTGAGGCTCCACGGTCCGTTGCGTGGTCTGATTTCGTTGCGGTGAGTAGTAGGAGAAAAAGAGCATGCGGTCAGTCAGCAGGGCCTGGGATACCTTGTGGAATATGCCGGAATCGCTTGGTGAATAACTGTGCCACATGGCCGAGAAGCATTGCCGGACGCGTCGCTCCGAAAGGCCTATGTCTCCGATCCTGGCAAAGAGTTTGCGACCGAAGCGGCGGATGGCCTGGCCTATGAAGCCGCTTTCCGTATCTTCAATCAGGTTACGCGCCAGCAACACAGCAAGAAGTTCTTCCTGGCTCACTGGAAGGTCCGGCAGGGTAAAGGGCTTTTCATATGTATAGCCGCGGCGTGTCTTGTCATAGGCCAGGGGCGCATCCAGCATGTCGCGCATAAAGGCGATATTGCGGCGGGCAGTTCGCCTTGAAATCTCGAAGTGGTCTGCCAGGGTGCTAGCATTGGGGAAACGCTCCCGCTGGATTTCTGCATCGAACCAGATGTAACGTTCATATACCAGGTGTTGGTTGCCCATTTCATCCTCCCTTATGCTTGAAGCCAGGCTTTCGTCCCAAACTCCCATGCGACCTACGGCCTGATTTTACCCATGCCGTGGCTCATAAGCGCTGCTATTTTGCGGGTCCATGCCTAGGCAGGGCCTCCCAGTGGATCTCAAGATTGACTGCTATCTCGCCAAATCCGTTTTGCGGGATAAAAGGGCACTGTTCCCTTACTTTAGTGGGAGATATTCCATAAAACCGGATGACATTCGAAGACAGTGGAATCCCATCTTGCAGCCAGAGATCAATCTTTTTGCTCCAGCATCTGTCCCTGACCTGGAATACGAAAACGCTGCCTGCCTCGGTCAATATCCAGGGATGGTGTCTACTGGCCACGTGTTTCACGTCTTGGTACCGTCCTTCGTAGGGAATCTGCCTTGCAAAAAAACGCTTCAGCTCCAGCTCACCGGATGAAAGCTCTGTCCAGATCTTGGTGTATGCACTAAACAGCGTCCTGTAGTCCGCCCCTTCATCAAAGACAGTATCCTGGGCCTTCGGGTTCAAAAGCAGGGCAGGAGTCTGAAGGGTTATGACAATCTCCTTATTCGTACAAAAACACGTGGGGATTTCACTTGCCTCTTTCGGCACCGAAATGGTGCCAGCAGGCAGTGCCTGTACATCCGCAAGGGTCTTTGTCTTTCCAAAGCCCAAGAGTCCAACCTTGAGCAGGCCCTGGAATTGCCTCATGACATCCTTTCGTACCCCTTCCTGCACCTGGTGGAAATATGCCCTGGTAAGCCAGCAGTGGCCATCTGGCACTACCATCTCACAAGAAAAGGGGCTTTCTTCTTGGCCCCTTCGTGATCCATTATCGATTGAAGCGCAAACCCTGAATTCACGCCCAAGGACCGGCCAGCCGAACATCTTCCGGACATCCGAGGAATCCTTCCAGCCTGCGCCAAGTCCCGACTCCAAGCCCTCTACGAGATGAGGATCATCCAACAGTGCTATATCGTAAAGGGTATCATCCACCTTTGCCAGGGACAGGGGCGGAGTAACAGGACGGACCAGGGATCCCTTGGCAGGAAAGGCATGAAGCAGCCTGATGGAGCCAAAGTGCTTCTTGAGTTGTTCGAATCCATCCACTTCCCCGTTGTCCGCAGGGATCCTGTCCAGTGTCCGCCAAAGTGTATCAAGGATTACGTTTCCAGGTATGTACTCCACGGACCTGAAAAGATTATCCTCTGCCGTGTGGTAACCAGTTATGCAGAAGGGGGCAAGGGGCTTGATAGCCATATCCAGGGTGTTGTCTTTAAGCTGTGCCTTTAGCATAATAAACTTCCATGCGGCCCGTACCTTGGTGCCGCACCCCCAATACATGAAGGTGCAGCCCATAAACTTTGTATTTTCACGGTAAATACCTATTGCAGTTGATGACCTGGATGGAGCCGATGTCAAAATGGGTTTTCAGGGTATTAGACGGAGCAGATAATATCATTAGTAGCTATTAAACCCAGCGCTTGGGAACATCTTGTTTTTTGTCCTTATATGTCCATGGCAAATCAATAAATGCATTTTTAGATAATACAGAAGGATCAGGACCCTTTTGCTACCTGTATTTCCCTGGCCAGGCATAAAAAATCCGCAAGGGACAAGGCCTCGGGCCTTAGTTCCGGATTGATGCCGCAGTGGTACAAGATGCCCGAGATTACATCTGCCGACAGGCCACTTAAGCCAGCCAAGGCGTTTTTCAACTTCTTGCGCCTTTTCTGGAAGACATACCTGACCAGATCCTTCAAGGAATCATAGTACGGCCTGCTATACAGGTTCTCTGGAAACTCCAGTTTAACAACCGTCGAGACGACCTTGGGTCTAGGCCTGAAGAGGGTTGGTGGGACATCCATGATCCTTGAGACATGGCAACAGCAACCCGTGAGCACGGAAAGTATACCATAGGCCCTTGAGCCTGGCGTGGCCAGAAGCCTATCTGCCACCTCTTTTTGAAACATGAGGACCGCCCATTCCATATACTCGGATCGATCAAGGAGCCTGAACAGGATCTGGCTGGAGATATTATAGGGCAAATTGCCCATGATCTTTAGCCTGCCACCGACTTCCTGGCTGAGTCCTTTCCAATCAATATCCAGCATATTGGCGTGCCTTATCTCTACATTTTCGGGCAAGTCGCCATGGACTGCAAGCCATTCAAC
>WFZW01000170.1 GCA_015489365.1 Deltaproteobacteria bacterium
AGACTGCCTGGTTGAGGTCCATGACCAGGCCGAGGCCGAGCGCGCATTGAAGGCAGGAGCGGATCTCATTGGTGTAAATAATCGTAACCTTGCTGACTTTACAGTGGATCTCAACACGACCTTCACTATAAGGAGGCAGGTACCCAGGGATATGCCGTTGGTTAGTGAAAGCGGGATATCTACCAGGGCCGACATAGAGGACCTGGCAAGGGCAGGGGTTCAAGCCGCCCTCATTGGCGAATCCCTGGTGAAGGCAAGGGACAGGATAAATAAGCTAAGGGTTTTTTTGGTGCAGCCAGAGGATTAGTGTTACGTCGACTCTGTGATACCGTAGGAAGGTTTAGCGTGAAAATACATCCTGGCTAAGGGCTGTATTTCCATATTCGGGATGTGGCGTCAAGGTACGGGCTGCATGAAAGCTTGGGTAAAAAGATGTATACCAGGATAAAGATATGCGGCATTACCGATCCTGTTCAGGCAGTCGAGGTAGCAAGGGCAGGGGCCCATGCAATAGGTTTGGTGTTTGCCAAGAGCCCCAGGAGGGTCTCAATGGAGACCGCCAGGCAGATTGTGCAGGCATTGCCTCCGATGGTTCAGGCAATAGGTGTCTTCGTGGATGAAGAGCCCTCAAGAATCAAAGAGATTATGGATTACTGTGGATTGGACATGGTCCAGCTACATGGAAACGAGTCACCGGAGACATGTGATGCCCTTGCCCCCGGGGTTATCAAGGCAGTGCGTATAAGGACACCGGTGGATTTAGAAACTGTTCAACGCCTTGAGCCCTTTGTTCGTGGATTCTTGTTGGATGCATGGTCTCCCAAGGCCATGGGAGGGACTGGGGAGACGTTTGATTGGTCAATAGCCACAGAGGCCAGAAGGAGGCTAAAACGTCCTGTAATCCTTGCTGGGGGACTTTGTCCTCAAAACGTGGCCAAGGCCATAGCACAGGTCAGGCCCTGGGGGGTCGATGTAAGCTCCGGGGTAGAGGCTGCCCCTGGTCTGAAGGATCTTACAAAGGTAAAGGATTTTATAGACGAGGTCGACTCTCATCGCTTTTAATGAAGAAGACCTATATCCACATAACTTGACAGAGGAAGAGAAATTGAAGGGATCCTTATCTAAACCCGATTCCAAGGGACATTTTGGCATTTTTGGTGGAAGGTATGTGCCCGAGACCCTTATGCCGGCATTGCAGGAACTTGAAAGGGCATATAAGGCCGCCCGAAGGGACGTTACCTTTAAAAGGGAACTTGGCGGTATATTGAAAGATTACGTGGGGCGCCCAACCCCCCTCTACGAGGCCAAACGTCTGGGAGAGGCCCTAGGTGGCATTAGGGTCTTTCTCAAGAGGGAGGACCTAACCCACACAGGGGCCCACAAAATCAATAACACCATAGGCCAGATCATACTGGCCCGGCGTATGGGAAAAACCAGGATCATTGCTGAAACCGGGGCTGGCCAGCACGGTGTGGCAACAGCGACAGCTGCCTCGCTTATGGGCCTCGAATGCGAGGTGTACATGGGCCGAAAGGACACGGTGCGCCAGGCCATGAATGTATTTCGTATGGAACTTACCGGTGCTCGGGTGATCCCGGTAGATTCCGGGACAAAGACCCTGAAGGATGCGATAAACGAGGCGATAAGGGACTGGGTGACCAATGTGGCCAATACCCATTATATTATCGGTTCCGTGGTAGGTCCTCATCCATATCCTGTAATGGTCCGGGATTTTCAGAGCGTGATAGGCAGGGAGGCCAGGGCCCAAATCAAGCGAGTAACAGGGCGTCTGCCAGATGTGATAGTCGCCTGTGTGGGCGGTGGCAGTAACGCCATGGGTATATTCTATCCCTTTAGCAGGGATAAAGGGGTGAGGCTTATAGGGGTAGAGGCTGCTGGAGAGGGGATAGATACTGAGCATCATTCAGCCACCCTTACCGTTGGAAATCCTGGGGTCCTGCACGGTACCATGAGTTATCTCCTCCAGGACAAATGGGGGCAGATAAAGGGCGCACATTCCGTGGCTCCAGGCCTGGATTATCCGGGGGTAGGCCCTGAACACAGCGCCTTCAAGGAAAGTGGTCGTGCAGAGTACGTGGCAGTTGACGATGAGGCGGCACTCAAGGGTTTCAGACTTCTTTCAGAGACAGAAGGCATAATCCCTGCCCTGGAAAGTGCCCATGCTATTGCATACCTCGAGTCGCTTGCCCCAAACCTTGAACGAGGAAGCATAGTTCTTGTCAATCTATCCGGAAGGGGTGACAAGGACGTGGAGACGGTGGCAGAGATCTTTAAGGGGAGGACAGCCTGATGAACCGTATTGACAAGATGTTTTCCATCCTCAAAAGGAGGAACGAGGCCGCTCTCATCCCCTTTGTTACCACGGGGGACCCGGATCTGCCTTCAACAGAGGCCATATGCCTGGAAATGGCGTCAAAGGGGGCCGATTTGATCGAGTTGGGCCTTCCCTTTTCAGATCCATTAGCCGATGGTCCCACCATCCAGGCAGCCAGCCAGAGGGCGTTGAGAAACAATATCACTCCTATGGATCTTTTCGAAATGGTGGCACGTATACGTCGAAGGACCGACATCCCGTTGGTATTAATGGGGTACTTCAACCCTGTTTACCAGTATGGATTGGAAAGGTTTGCAAGGGATGCCGCCGATGCTGGCCTCGATGGCACTATCATTCCTGATCTTCCCCTCGAGGAGGCAGGGCCGTGGATAAAGGCCGCCAAGGCGACGGGCCTTGCAAATATCCTGTTAGTTGCCCCCAATACCCCGGAAGATAGATTAGGAAAGATCGCAAGGGCCACTTCCGGATTCCTTTATTATGTCTCGGTAACTGGAATTACCGGTGCCAGAACGACACTTCCAGACAACCTGGCCCAGGGACTTCAGGCTGCAAAGAGACACTGCAAGAAGCCTGTGGCCGTGGGCTTCGGCATATCCAGGCCGGATCAGGTTGAAATGCTCTCCCGGGTTGCCGACGGTATCATCGTGGGCAGTGCCATCGTACGGATTATCGAAGAAAATACTGTCCCAGAAGGATCAGCTCCTGTCAGGGCACTTGACGCCAGGACAAAAGTAGGTGATTTTGTGAAAGAATTAAAAAGTGCCACGTTAAGGAACTGATGCCGATCGAAGATTTGGGCCATTTCCGGTCTTCACAAGGGTTGGGCGTTGTGGTTGGAAAGGGGCAGGCTGCGTGATGGCCATGAAGGCAGCCGACTTGGAGGTGGGTGTATTTTCATGCCAAGGGCATCTGTATCGTACCGATGGAGTGAGCAGACATGAAGACTTGATACATGCGAAAAGGTAGTGCGTTGTCCTTCAAAAGAGTCCTCAATATAATCCTTTACAGGGAGCCCAATGATCGGATTGATCTATTCAAGGTCTTTCCCAGGCTGAAATTGTTTTTTAAGAGACGGCGGCTTCATCTTCTAATTAGGACGATAGGTGACCTTGTTTTCGCATTTATTATACTGGTTGGTCTTTTCGGGCCGCAGGATCCCAGCCGCAACTGTATCCTGTTCCTATCATGGGGGGTGTGGTGGCCAACGGTTGTCCTGAGCTGGTTTTTCGTCGGTAGGATGTGGTGTGGTTTTTGCCCCTTTCCAGGGGCAGGGCGAATCGTTCAACGTCTTGGGCTTACCTTCAACCTTTCGATCCCTCCAGCCCTTAGAAGATACGGTGTCCATTGGTCTGTGGTCCTGCTTGCGCTCATCATTTGGATAGAGGAATCTACAGGCATAAAGGAATCCCCAAGGGGAACTGCCCTATTGTTACTGGCAATACTTTCTGGCGCTACACTCAGCGCGGTCTTTTTCCCAAAACAGGCATGGTGCAGATACCTGTGTCCCATGGGACGTTTGATCGGTGTCGCATCAACGCTTTCCCTGACGGAATTCCGCCCTGATCACGAAAAATGCCGAACCTGCAAGACCTTTGCGTGTAAGCGGGGGGCTGAAGGTATTCCAGGTTGTCCGGTGTACCTGGGGGCCTTCAACGTAAGAAACAACCTGGATTGCCTTGTCTGTGGCCACTGTATAGAGCTGTGTGACAAGGATTCGCCCCAGCTGAACTTCAGGAATCCATTCACCGAGCTTATAACAAACAAGGGCAGGTTTATAACCTGTTCCTATATCATCCCATTTCTCATGGGGTCACAATTGACGAGATTTTTTGAGGATGGCAGCCTTGCCATACACGCTAGGTATGCTTCTGCCTGGCCTGGCCAGATGATAATATATTCAGTGGTTCTGGTTGCAGGTTTTCTTTATGTGCATTCGTTCATACGGCTTGGCGCAAACCTGTTTGGTATCACCGAAGATGAGCTATTTGGAAGATTCTCCCCTATGGTGCCGATCTTCGTCCCCATGGCATTTGCCGGGGAGCTAGCCTACCGACTCGGTTACGCCTTTACTACCGCCCAGGATTTTCTTCCAACGGTGGGCAGGCAATTTGGTATAGGCATTCTGGAGGGGTTTGGGTTCCATATCCCCACATGGACATATCCTGCAATTGACTTTCCTGTAATGATGATAGGGACGACTGCAGGGCTCTTTGTTTTATTTGAATTTGTAAATGAGGATTTTGAAGGCCTTGTGTCTGTCAAGCGTTATCGGGCAATCCAGGCACTGATAATCCTCATGGCCTGTTCGTACCTGTTTTTGATGGGTACCACTTGGCGGATTGGATAATCCCAAACCTTCATTACAGCCCGTATTTTCTGGGCTGCAACCTGGAACGTGAATATGCAGCCCATATGGTTACTGTATTTCATGTTAAATTATACAGCCTTCGATTCTCAAGGAGCATTGCCCATAATCTTGCCCTGGGGATCCTCTGCCAGCTTACCAGACTTACCCTCCTCTATGGCCTTCCTTGCCAATCGATCCGCCTCCTCGTTTTCCCTGTGTCCCGTATGTCCCCTTACCCATTTCCAGGTTACCCTATGCCTTTGGCACAACCGGTCAAGGCGTTCCCAAAGATCCCTGTTCTTAACCGGTGTCCTATTGGCAGTGAGCCATCCCCTGGATTTCCATAGGTCTATCCATCGGGTTATTCCCTGCCTTACGTAGTTGGAATCGGTTGTAATAGTTACCGTGCACGGCCGTTTGAGGGCCTCTAGCGCCCTTATGGCTGCAAGTAATTCCATCCTGTTGTTGGTTGTTTGGGAAGACCACCCCTTTAGTCTTTTTTCATGGTGTCCGTAGCGCATGACGGCCCCCCATCCGCCTGGGCCGGGGTTGCCAGAGCAGGCCCCGTCTGTATATATTTCAACCACCTTCAGCGTCCTTCTCTGCACCGGGTTTCATGCGCCTGGCAGTGTAGATCGTTACGATGCCCATGGTAAGCGGCCAGTGCCTCACTTGAGTGAAACCGGCCCTTTTCATTAATTCTGCCACCATCTCCGGTGCAGGGAAGGCATCGATGGACTCTGCAAGGTACTTGTAGGCCTCCTTGTCCCCTGATATGATTCCGGCTGTAAGGGGAAGGATGTTGTGCAGGTAAAATCTGTAGATCGGGCGAAATACAGGGTTTTGAGGACGTGAAAATTCGAGTATTACAAGCTTTCCACCATACCTCAGCACCCTGAACATCTCTTTGAGGCCCCTTTCCAAGTTACCTAGATTTCTTACACCAAAAGCAACGGTTATGCCTTGAAATGCCCTTTCTGGCAGTGGTAATTCCTCCCCATCACCACATATGATATTGATCCCTTCCGTGCCTTTGGTCCTATTAGCCCCGAATCGAAGCATGTCATAACAAAAATCGACTGCAGCGACCTGGCACCCATGTTGTCTTACCAATTCAAGGCTCAAGGGAAGGGTTCCAGCGCATAGATCAAGGATCGGCCCTGAAGAAAACCCAGCAAGCTCCCTGGCGGCTATACGCCTCCAGTAATGATCTACATAACAGCTCAAAAGGGAATTCAACAGGTCGTACCTAGGAGAAACCGATGAAAATTTATCCTTGACGAAGTGTTTTTTCTTGTTTTCCTTGAACAGCAATGCCTCATCCCCCTATAAAGGCCATGTGTTTATTCAAAGGGATGGAGCAGGTATTTGATAGCAGATCAAAAAAATGTTCAAGGCCCCTTTGCTTCTCTACGGTAAACTCCAACTCGATTCCTTTCAGGTAACCAAGACACTGGCCTGGAGACATGGGTATCCTGCCTGCCACTTCTCGGCTGATTTTTTCCAGCTCGGCCTGACCGACGGCATAGCATTGCAAAAGACGTTGCCTCAATGACAAGACCAGCTCTGCCTTGTCCGCCCAGCATTCCTTCCTGACTGCCCATACGGCAAAAACAAAGGGCAATCCTGTGTGCTCAAACCATATTTCGGCAAGGTCGAAGTGAAACAGTCCCTTATGTTGACGAAGCCTAAGTGCCTCGTCACCTATGGCAAGGTAGGCATCTGCCTCGTCATTATGCATGAAACCTTGGAAATCTCCCGTTTCATAATGTGGCTTAACCTCTTTAAAAAATTCTAATATCAAACGTAGCAGATTGACCGATGTGGCCGATTGTGGAGTAAGATAGATAATGGTTGAATCCAAGGCATTCAAGGGCTTTCTGCTAAGCAAGATTACACTGTTTACTGCCCCGGTGGCACTTATACACAGATCTGGGATGAGCAGATAATGGTTGCTGTTGAGTCCGTAGGAGAAGGAAGATATGATCCCTGCATCTATTTCACCACGAAGTAGCTTTTCATTCAACGACGTGGGATAGCCTTCCAGCACGGACCATCCCTCGAGTGGTCCCATCTCCTTCCAGGGTATATAAATGTGCGATGTATTGATATAATTGACCATGCCAAGAATACATTGCCTGTCCACGGCCCTTGAACTTTCCCTCCTTGTATATTCAGAACTGATCATTGATCCCCTTCTTCCACTATCATGTCTCTGTTTGCCTGACTTTTGCATGTCTCAAGGACTAGAAAGTCCATGACCTCTGCAGAGGGAAGGTTTCCAGGTCGGATGACAAGGAAGGCCGCCTTTTTGCCCCTTTCCAGGGTTCCATATATCGCATCAAGACCAATGGCCTTGGCCCCACCCAGTGTAGCGGCCTCGAATATGGCCTTGGTGGACAGGCGTGGATCCGCTGCTGCCAGGACAGCCATTTCTTCGAATATAGACAGCCTGTCATTGCTTGCATAGCTGTCAGTCCCAATCGCCATGTTTACGCCAAGCCTTTTGAGGTCAAATGCCTTAGGAAAGCCCACTCCAATGTGCATATTGCTCTTGGGACACAGGCATACAGAGGCATTGCTTTTAACTAGTACCTCAAGATCGGCATCATCAAGATGGACACAATGGACACAAATAGTCTGGCTGTCAAGGAGTCCGAGCTTGTTCAGATAGCGGATTGGGGTCGTCCCCGGTATCTCGTAGTCAGGAGGCCAATGGCCCCTTTCTTCAATCAGATCCCTGATTGGCCCCGATCCGGAATGGAGAAAGTCGATTTCCTCCGTGGACTCGGCAACATGTATAGAAAATGGCAACCTGTTATAATAGTTCCATGCCTTTATGAACCTCAGGGCATCAGGGGTTACTGAGTAGGGGGCATGGGCGGATAATGCAAGGTTGAAATTATTGTGGGGTTCATTTCTTTCAATGGTCGGCGTGCCAAGCAACCTCTTTAGCCCCCTGAAATCATCATCCCTTGGGGCAATGACCTCATGAAAGAATACGCCACTGAAGGGCCAATATATATCGTCAGCTCCGGCCAGATCCAGTACAATGCCGGTATTGCCTGTATCGGCCAATACCCCTGTCCCGTCTTCCATCAATTCAGCCACTGCCGTTTCGATCGCGGCCAAGGTCTCCTGATGATCGACCCGTTCCCTGGCGGTTATCAAGCGCCTTACCCATCCAACAAAGGAACCGGACGATGGAACAAGATCCCTCAATGGCGCCAGCTCCAGGTGACTATGGGCATTTACGAGCACAGGCGTGATTATGGCCTCGCCATGATCGATGGTCTCTCCAAGATAACGGGACCGAATTGAGCTGGCAGGGGCAACATCTATAATTCTTCCGCCAAAGGTCACGAGCCCGCCGTATTCTATGGGAGGATAGCCAACCGGCACCACCCACTTGGCTATGTGCAGTCTTAGGGCCTGTTCGCTATACACGGCGGTCGTTTACTGCCTGTCCCTGTGTATCTGCCAAGGTATAATCCATTAATCTTTGTCTGGGATCAAAGCCGGCCTCACGTATGAAGTGTCGAATCCCTTTTTCTGAAAGACGATGACTCACCCCGGTGGCAGCTACGACATTTTCTTCTATCATGGTGCTTCCAAAGTCATTTGCTCCGAAATACAAGGCAATCTGGGCAACCTTGGGTCCCTGGGTCACCCACGATGCCTGGATATTGGGTATATTGTCCAGAAATATCCTTGAGATGGCCAAGGTTCTTAGGTATTCATGCGCCGTGGCGGGCTCGATGTCAATGGCCGTATTCCTTGGTTGAAATGGCCAGGGGATAAACGCTGTAAATCCCCCAGTGCGGTCTTGTAGGTCCCTGATCTCCTTAAGATGTTGAATTCTATCCCGTATGGTCTCCACGTGTCCGAACATCATCGTGGCAGTTGTCTTCAGCCCAAATTCATGTGCCCTTTCCATCACATACAGCCATTGTGCGGTAGTTGCCTTCCTGGGGGCTATCTGCCTTCTTACCCTGTCTACCAGTATTTCTGCCCCTCCTCCAGGGATAGAATCGAGGCCGGCTGCAATCAGACGCTTGAGTACATCATCCACTGAGTATCCCGATATCTGTGAAAAATGCCAGATCTCAGGTGGGGAAAAGCAATGACAGTGAACCCCGGTCTTTTTTATGAATCTCAGCATATCTTCATAGAATGAAAGGGGAAGATCGGGATGAAGGCCACCTTGAAGCAATACCTGTGTACCCCCGAGGGCCTTCGTTTCCTCTATCTTCTTGGCAAGTTCATCCCTGCTGAGGACATAACCTTCCTTGTCTCCAGGGGCACAGAAGTAAGCACAAAATTTACAACCGGATATACATTCATTGGTATAGTTGATATTTCTGTCGATTACATAGGTTACCACAGGCTCGGGATGAAACCGTAACCTAACCTCATGTGCCAATTGCCCAAGTGTATTGAGATCTGCCTTTTCATAGAGATCCAGGGCATCATCTGGCTCAAGGCGCTTTGCTGCCCTCAATTTTTTTATAGATTGATTGTCCATGTTTTGCCGTAGTATCTGGTTGTTGCGATAGGATATCGACTGGATCGAATGGATTCCTGCATGATTTGCTAGAGGGTAAACGTCTTTACCATGGGGATTGTCTGTCTATAAGGATAGCCATAGGCCGGCACATCGATATATTGCTCAAATCGTGTTATAGAGTGTATCCCTTTCCACCGGCTCCCTGCCTGCCTGCCGAATGAGATGTTCCATCTCGCTTCTGGATATTGCCTGGGCGGTCTCTCCCCCTGCCATATGGGTAATCCTTTCTTCCATCACCGTTCCATCCAGGTCGTCAGCTCCAAAGGAAAGCGCTATCTGTGCTACCTTCGGGCCAAGCATTACCCAGTAGGCCTTTATGTGGGGGAAATTATGCAAAATGAGCCTGGCAACCGAGATGTTTTTGAGGTCCTCTATGCCACCGGTGGGCGCAATGTCATCAAGGGCGGTATTCTTAGGATGAAATGCCAGTGGTATGAAACACATAAAGCCGCCGGTTTCCTCCTGTGCATCCCGCAATGCCAGCAAGTGTTCCACCTTTTCCTCTGGTGATTCTATGTGTCCGTAAAGCATGGTGGCATTGGTTTTGATACCCATTTTATGTGCAGTCTTGGCTACCTCGAGCCATTCTCTGCCCGATAACTTTTCCGGGCATAGCCTTTCCCTTATCCTGTGGCTAAAGACCTCGGCACCGCCACCAGGTATAGACCCAAGGCCTGCCTCCCTGAGATCCCTCAGGGTGTCCGCTACGGTTTTCCCACCCTTGGCTGCAATATGGGCGATCTCTACACACGTAAAGGCCTGGATGTGTATCTCTGGCCGTTCATTCCTTATGGCCTTCAACATTTCCACATAATATTCATAGGGAAGATCGGGATGGATGCCACCGACTATATGTACCTCCTTGATGGGTTCGTCCTTTCTTTCCCTTATCTTTTCAATTATTTCATCTATGCCCAT
>WFZW01000171.1 GCA_015489365.1 Deltaproteobacteria bacterium
ACTAAAGATGATAGAGTCCAATCTGCCAACCGAAAAGATCAAGGACCATATCTGGGTTGCCAAGGAACACCTTGATTACGAAAGTACAGAAAAGGTAAAGGATGACCTGGTCCCCATTGCCTATGACCTAACCGAACTCAAGAGTATAATTCCTATACAGCAGGCGCAGAAGTATCTCAAGGAGGCAAACAATGGGCTTACGAAGGGCGACAAGAAGGCAGCCAGGAAGGCACTAAATGAACTGGAGAAAAGCGTGGTCATCATGGAGGTAGATGTACCGATTACATCCACCCGAAAGCACATACTGGCTGCTGAAAGTTATCTGCTCCAGGGAGAGCCCGGGTTTGCGGACCAGGAGTTGCAAAAGGCCGAAAACAATGTAGTGCTGCTTGGCGCTGTTGGAGAGATCAAACGGAGCCTGTGGCGCGCCACCATGGACTATACCGCCGGAAAGTTCAAGGCAGCCAAAAGGGAACTCGACAAGGCAGGTAGAGAGGTAGAACGTGCCCTTAAAAGCTCGGACAAGGACACAAGGGATGCGGCCAGGAAACTAAAAGGGGACATTCAAAGGCTTGCAGACAAACTTAAGGACAAGATGTAGCACAATCATCCCTTGGCTTGAAATAACAGATAGTTCCCCAGCCTGGGGCCTTTGAAGAGGCTACCTCCGGCCGGGGAACTGAAACGGTTATACTCATATTGCTATTGACTCATGAGGTAAAAGATGTTGAAAGGGACCCTCTCATATCCAATCAGATTGTTATTGATTGCAATAGCGTTGGTAAGCATCCAAGCTATGGCTGCAGACCCATCTGCGAGTAGACCGGATCAGGACGAGATCATTCACCAATTATGGACAGCTAGCCCTAGCTTGCCAATGGAAACCAGGGAAAGGCCCACTGAGGAGCAGGAGGTTATACTTCTAGGCCGTATGGCCAGCGAGAGGCTTGTTCGTACGCTTGGCGGCCAGATGAAGGCACATCTCCAGGAAAGCGGGCCGGCTGGTGCATTGGATTTTTGTGCGGCAAACGCACAGAAACTTACTACCCAGGTCAACCGTGATCTACCCGAAGGTGTTAGAGTCAAGAGGATCTCGCTACGGTATCGAGACCCTATAGATGCACCAACACAGGATGAGGCCAAGGTATTGAAGGCCCTTCATCTCTTAAAGGATGTGGGAGGTATACTTCCAAATCACGTGCTCCAAAAAACCGGCTCCCACTCCTATAAATTTTACAAGCCAATAGTCATCAACAAGGGGGTCTGCCTCAACTGCCATGGAAATATTAAGCGTATGAAACCAGGTGTAAAGAATGCCCTTGCCAGGTTCTATCCAGGTGATCAGGCAACAGGCTACAGCATGGGAGATCTGCGCGGGGCAGTGGTGGTTACGATAAGAAGAAAATGAGTTATAAAAAGGATCATGAAAAAAGAGGTTGCCCTCTGGCAACAAACAAGGTAAGGTTATGATGTTTGTTGTGTAGCACTTGTTTACAAAATAGTAGTCATGCAGGCCGCACATCCTTTAAGTGCGGCTTTTTTTATTCGAAGAGGCATTTTTTGATTGGCCATGGACATACAAAGACATGCATGGCCAAAGGGCGCGACTTCCATGAAAGTTTAATCCCTTAGGGGACGACGAAACACCCTGAGTCCTGATGGCTTATGGATTATACATCCAAAAGGTATACCAGGATTTTTCAGGGGCAATCTCAAAAAGGGTTTCCAAGTGAAACCGAATTATAAGGAGTAGTAGTAGTGAAAGAAGGTACAGTAAAGTGGTTCAATGCATCAAAGGGTTTTGGTTTTATTGAGCAAGATGACGGCAATGACGTATTTGTACATTATTCTGCCATCAAATCGGATGGTTACAAGTCGCTTGACGAGGGAGCGAGGGTGAGCTTTGATATCGTTGAAGGTCCCAAGGGGCCTGCGGCTGATAACGTTGTACAACTCTAGCACTCGATAATATTCGCTGAGCAAAAGCCCCACGATAGGTGGGGCTTTTTTTGTATTCCTGGCATTCATCTCAAGGCCGTGAAAAAAAGTCAACGCCTTTTCCCACCTGACCTGATCATTGGCCATCCCCTTTAATTCAAACCTTTTCTTTCCTTGACACCCAACCCCCTAAGGCTATAAGCTTTAAAAGAATAGATCGTTTTGGCGTCTTTTTTATCTAATTTCTTAGGGCAATAAAAAAACAGAACGGTGTGTCTAAGATAACTTTCTTTTTTCATTAGATGGTGCATTGTGTATCGCTGGGAAATGCCTGCATGCCGCAAAGCATACTGTGCCCCTTCAC
>WFZW01000172.1 GCA_015489365.1 Deltaproteobacteria bacterium
AAATAATATCGTGGCGCTGATCATGGCCATACAACCTTCACAGGAAACTCAAAGTGCACGCTCCCAGGGAAGGCTGCACAAGGCAGCCATCATCGGGATATCCTGGAGGAAAGAGGTAGGGGAGGCGATCAGGCCATGGATAGCCTGATGTTGACATTTACGGACCCGCTTAGACCAAAAAAACACTTCCTTTAATGAGGCTGAATAGCCAAATCATCATATCTGTGTGGTGTTCGTCCCTGCCCTTTTTCATTGCGATTATTTTTTTCTGCGGACCTGATACAATCATGCATCAAGTCCACAGAAAGGTCGGAGGAACTACAAGATTAAAAACGGCTTCTGATTACTGGAGATACAAGGCACTGGTCAGGGCCTTTTATACCTTCCTCTACCAGAGGCCCAGCCGTGTCCAGCACCTTTTCCTTTCCCTGCAATTGAGCCTTTTCCTATTGCCACACCATGCCCGGAGACCGTGCCTGTGCCCTTTTTGTAACTCAGGCCGTTATCACCTCTGTAAATGACCACGCCGGAGCCAGATGCAGTGCCCGTACCCTTCGCTATTCCTGTTCCATGGACGATTCCCTTTCCTTTCACTCCCCCTGTTCCGTGAACCGTTTTGCCAAAAGAGGGGGTGCAGAAAATAACCGTTGCCATCAGTCCCAGCATAAATCCCCTGGATATCAAGGTATTCCTTTTCATTTTTTTCTCCTTTCTCGTTTTCTCATTACGCCATTTTAAGCTGCAGCTTTGTGGCTTGTGCCCGTTATCCGGACAACAAGACCTTTAATATCTTGTTATCTTTTGAGATCTCAAAAAATTTTTCTTTCTGGTCCTGGTTTAAAACGTTCAGGAATTCAGTGATGATCTTCGCTATCCCTTTCTGGTAATCTTCTCTTTCAACAGCCATCTCGTGGATTATCTTGTCTATTTCATGATCATCCGTGGGGCTGCTTATAAGCTTCTCCCAAAACCGTGAACGCAGTTTTGCCATGCGCCTGAGATAAGGCCTCCTGATATTGATGGCCCTGGATTTAAGCTCGCGGAATTTCCTTTTCTGCTCGGGCGTCAGGTGAAGCTGCCTGGCTATTTCATTTACGCGCTGCGCACTGCTTGTAACCTTGGCTGCCTTGATGCGGGCCATCCAGTAACCGCCCAGGAAGAAACCGTTAAGGAGAAGCGACAAAACCAGAAGAACTGTCAATAGATTGAAACGCATCATCCTTTTTCCCCTGAGGATTCGCAGCCTATTGTTGGATTATCAAAGAAAAAATCCAGTTCAGCGGCAATCTGTTCGTGAAAGAACTCCTGTTTGAGCCAGGTCTGCATGCCTGTATAAAAACCAAAGCCGCACACCAAAAAGACAGAAAGTGCAAAGGCCGGGGCAGGCACGGCCATCGAGGACAGGCGTTCAGCAATCTGTTCCAGGATTCGTCTCCATAAGCCCGGCCGCTGCGGCACCAGGTCAAAAAGCTGCTGCAGTTCGCTGCCGCTCAATGCATCCTCTTCAGGTGCATCAAGGACCTGCCGGACTGCAAGGGAAGTTTCCAGGCAAGAAGGGCACTTAAGGAGGTGTCTTTCCACTTCTTCCGCCTGGCTGCCTGAAAGCCTGTGATCCAGATAGGCGGCAAGAAGATCACTGTCCGGGCAGTGCCCACAGATGCCGCCGGGGATCCGGCATTTTTCCCATATGTCTTTTATTTCCTTTTCGGTGTCTTGTGATTTTGCCATGTTGTGATTCATGCTTGCTTCTCTTGTAATATTATTACGAATCAGAGAAACAAAACATCCCCCCTGACTGTTATTTTTGTTCAAACATATGTCTGAGTTTTACCACGGCCTTATGGCGCATACTTCGTACAGATTGTTCGGTAATGCCCATAAATCGAGCCACCTCTTTGACATCCATATCTTTTTCATAAATGAGTTTCATAACCATCATCTGTCTTGCAGGCAGAAGATCAAAGGAGAGCATAATCCTGTCTGCATCCAGGCTTGTATCCTCGTTCTGAGCCCCCTTAGCGGAAATCTCGTCCATGCGGCAATATTGCGACCTGCAGCGGCGCAGATAATCAACGGCCATATTTCGTGCTATCACGGCCAGCCACGTGGTCAGTTTTGCCTTCTTGGGATTGTATTTCCTGAGAAGCAGGAAATTGCTGGCGCACAGCTTGGCGAACATCTCCTGGAGTATGTCGTGAGCTTCTTCCTCGTCCCGTCCGGCAGCCACAAGCGTCTTCTTAATGACAGAAAACACCACTGGTGAAACCTGTCTGACGAAATTTTCCCACTGCCTGTGATCACCTTGTACAAGGAGGTCCAGGTCGATTTCGCTCAAATGTTTGATCAATGTCTGCTGGTGTTGTTTTTATCCATCATTAAACAGGATTTGCCCGCCCTTGAGGAATCAGCATGTTTCCGGCTGCCCAGGGTCATGTCTCTATGCGCGGAGGCCCTGGGCCAGAGCGTAGTCCGTCCTTATATTATTTAACGGCTGGCAGCGCTGTTTCTGTCCATTACAACCAGAAATACCGAATATGGAGCAGCTGTTAAGGTCAGCTGGGCGTTACCAAGGTCATCGGCAAAAAGGGTGGAGCCGATGGATTCCAGTCCCACGGAAGCACCGGGGCCTGTGCCATCCAGGGTCCAGTTATTAATGGAACTTACGCTTCGGTAGATACAGGACCTTTTCCACTGGCTTATCTCATCACCGCAGTCTGCCAGCAGTTTATCCATTATTTCATGACGGTATGTAAAGGCGTTGCTGTGCGTCCTGTCTACCAGATACAGGGTCTGATCATAGCCGGCATCTGGCACAAGATCGCTTAATTTCAAGGTAACCGTCACAGGCCTGATCCCGTCCTGTTCCAGATCCTCTAAAAGTTCATCGTAGCGTACCCTGTCGTTTTCTTCATATACCTTGATATCGGGATGATACCAGCCCAGAACGGCCAGTTTTCCCCCGTCACTGCTGGCTGTGGCCACGAGATTCAACATGGGATTTTGCACATACCGGACAGCCAGCTGCCTTGACTGAAGGCGGTTTAACATGAGAAACACATTGGAAACCGCCTTTATGAGCCCTGTGCTCTGGGCCGTCATGATCCCGGAGGTCCCTTTGAAAAGCGGAAGAATATCTTCTGCCGGCCATTCCCCTATTTGAAAATAGGACTGTAATGACGGCGGAGGACTGGCCTTGGTCATGTCCCAGATGCGGGTAGGGACAAGAGAGGCGCCCACCTCATTATCATCTTTGATGTTTTTCCCAAAAAATTCTCCATACTCGCCCATGTCTATCCACTCTTTTGAAGGCACCAAGTCAAAAATTTGATTGTTGAAGGGAGGAGCCCATTCCCCAAGGATTACGAGCGTATCCGAGTAATGATCCTGGTAGCAGGGGTCATTCAGGATGGAACGTATATTTTTAAGCTGGGCACCTGTTTCTCCCTTTGATACCTCTGTGGGCAGATAGGAATAGCTCCACCAGCTGATATGCCCGTTTTCAAGATAACCTTGACCGGCCAGAAAATCATAGAACCTGCGAACAGCTCCGCAGTCGGGATCATCTGCTTCAAGGCATCCAGGTGCACCAAAACCAGCGGGCAGATCGGGATTTCTATGGGTCTTTTCCCGCCATCCCGGGCCCCCTATTGTGAAGGACATAAGGTCTTCATGCCGAATCTCATTTGCCGCACCCACGATTATCTGGTAAAGGCGGTGGAAATTCTCCTCGGTATCACACCATTCCATGTCATAGTTGGGTTCATCCCAAAGTTCATACAAGACATCAGGTATGCCGAGTACGGGGTGGGCATTGCTGTCTCCAAACAGTTGGGGATTGACAACATAGCCTGTCTTCCCGGAAAAATAACGGATAAAATCCTTGATAAGGTCCTTGTAAGCCGCTTCTTGTGAATGTTTCACACCATACCTGTTGTAGCGGTAGGTATGGCGCCAGTCTGAAGGATCGCTTGGGGGACAGGCATCGGGAGGATTCGGGGTGTTTGTGTATGCAAGGGGCGTGGTCTTTATCTTTACCAGGAGGCGTCCTCCATGATCACGCACCTGTTCCGCCACGGGGGCGAAGCTTGCCAGGCTGTATGCCCCCCTGGCCATGCTGTCAAGTTCGGGAACGATTCGGACAAGGCCTATGCGGTCAAATCCTCCAAGCCCAGCCCAATAATCCACAAGTATCGGGTTGATGCTTGTCCCCCCGCCTCCTCCTCCCTCCCATACGATTCCAGGTCTCCAAAGGGGAGAAAGGGCTCCCGGCCCTTTAGAAGGGTCTGCGTCAATAAACACACTGAACCTGGAACCTGCGCTGCAGAGACTGCAGGCATGGCCGTCGGCAACACGGATGACCCTGGTTTGCTGCGGCTCCATTTCGAGGTTGACGATGATATCGGTGCCAGACAGGCTGAATGGAATCTGCTGGCCGGTTGCCATATCCGTCAATTTGGCAGAAGCCGGATCCAGAAGACCAAGTGCTGCAGATTCAATGGTGATAGAAGATGAATAAGAGGAATCTCCCTTATTGTAGACAGTGAAAAACAGCCCGGGACCTTCCCCTTCAGATGGAAGATTGCCGAAGCGTTCTATCCATATATCCCCATTATCTGATGCGGCATGGGTAACCGGTTCCCAGCCGGCGGATGCATACTGATGAAACATCTCCTGGGCGTTTTTTAATATCTCCTCTGAGCCTGGTTGCCAGCCGGCGGCTTCCTCCTTGCGCTTGGGATATATGCCGTAGAACAGCGCCCTTGAAACATAGGCCTGAACGTCCCTGGTACTCAATCCGCTTTCTTCATTGGCCCATGACATGGCCTTTTGGCCTGACATGGCCCTTCTGTAATCGAGAATCCTTGTGGTCCAGTTGGAACCGCTGTCTGTTTTGCTCTCTCCTTCTCCTCCAAAGGTGTCGATTAAAGGGACAATCCCGTTGGCTGCTGCCATGCTCCAGAAATTTATGGCAATGGCCATGTCATCCCTGTCCCTTTCACTCAGTTTTTCACGAAGCCATGTAAAATATTCATAAATGTTTGCCATGTTATGGATACCAGGCCTGTATGTGGCGATGTCATAGGTAAGGGCCGTATCAGTCAGCTCCAGGTGATCATCCCTAAGGTCAACTCCAGGCGCCGACAGGAAATTATCCATCATAATGCCGTCAAGGACAGCCCCTGCTGCCTCTGTGGCATCAATGGCAGGCCGGATGTTCTCGTCCCAAAGATACTGACCCCATCCCCCTTCAATGTCAGGGTCAACGCTTGTGTACCAGACAGCGCGCCATGTGCCTGCCGCCCATTTGAAGTCCCCCACGTGTTTGAGCTGCCAGTCCCCGTTTCCGCCGTAGGCAATACTCGAACAGACCGCGTCTCTCTTGGGGCCTGGAAGCCCTGAAACAGTGTTCAAAAGATCGTCATAGGACGGCATCGGCATGGAGGAAGGCCTTATGTCCACAGGGGCCTCCGCCACTGTATATTCAGCAGAGAATATATTTTGTGCGTCATATTCAAGGACCTGTCGGGCCTGATCCATGGTGTTGTAAAAGCCTCGTTCATAGCCGTTGAATGAAGCCGTGTCTCTGCCCGATTTGAACCACCCGGGATGGCGCTTTGCGTAGAGATCCATGGCAGACCTGAAACCCCATTCGGGGTCAGTAGGGTAGAGCTCAAGGGTGAGATCCGCGCGGCCTTGAAGTTTTGCGGCCTTTGGCGAAATGCCAAGATAGGCCCTTGCCTCAAAACGCCCTGCTGTCTGGTCATACGAAAATTTTACAAGGCGGGGGGAAGCCAGCGAGACCGCCATGGCCAGCCCGCTTTCCCCGTTTTCGACTGCAGCATAGGGATAAAGGGAGACTGGCAGCCATCCGTCCCAGACGCCGCTTACAACATGCTCGTATTGCCAGGAAAGGCACTCTGAAAATGGATATTCAGGCGGGGGTGCTGCCGCCGGCCCTGCGTGGATAATCCGGCTGTGATGGACATCATCCCACCACCTCCAGAGGGTGGAGTTTTCGGTCTCTTCTGCAGCAAGCACCAGGGGTAAACCCCAGGAGACTTCAAGGGCGCGCTCCCTGTTTGAATGATCTTCCATCTCTATGTGGATTCTTATATGATCTTTCATTGGGGTATATGTAACCGTAAACGCCGTCCCGTCTCCTGTCTCACCGGTCTGAATGAGTTTTCCGTCCTTTTTGATCACGCTTCCGGCTACCGGCTGGTCCTTTTCAGGACTTTCCAGGACGCACAGGTCGTCAACCCACATATATTCATCCTGCAGCCGGCCTACCACCAGGACCTGCAACGCCGCTGCTCCGGGAGGGGCATGAATCTCACCACTTATCCTCCTCCAGCTGCCGGCATTCCAGTGTACCGGGGCTGCAAGGACAGGGCTGTCGTCGATATAGGCCCCCTTTGCGTCCAGCCACTGCACGTACAAGCCGTTTGGATGAAGAAATCCCCTCCACATCATGTCCTGATAGGCAGTAGGTATACCGGAAATCCCCTGGAGATAGCCCCTGCTGCTCTTAAAATATCCAGAGATTCGGTAAAGCCTTCCTGGTGCAACAGGGACAGCGCTGGAATAGACTATGCCTGCCCCGAGCTTTCCACTTGCGAGGCCGTGCATCTTAAGCGAGGAGCCACCGCTTCTGCTGACGGTGCTGTCAACCCCTATTTCTGTATCCATGATGGATTGAGGGCTCCATCCATTAAGGCCCTGTTCAAAGCCGGGATTTGAAAGAAGATTCGGTGAAGACACCTTTGCAGCAGAACTCATATCCCTGACCCAAAGCACCTGCTCCTGTCTTGCGGGTATCTGGTGTCCGCCTATGGCAAGGCGGGTCAACCGCCCGTCATGGGTGAGGCCCAGAGAAAGGCCGTTTTCCGTGGCAACGGACAATGGTTCTTCCCCGGCGGCCGAGGCAGAAATGGCTGGAAGACATAAG
>WFZW01000173.1 GCA_015489365.1 Deltaproteobacteria bacterium
CCACCATATATAGTATTGCCGGCCTGTTGGATCAGAAGACAGCCCTTATAACCGAAAGGCCCTTTTGTTCACCCCACCACACTATATCGGATGCAGGGCTTATAGGTGGAGGTGCCATTCCCAGGCCAGGCCAGGTTAGTTTGGCCCATAACGGAATCCTGTTTCTGGATGAGTTGCCGGAATTCAAAAAAAACGTCCTCGAGGCGTTGAGGCAGCCCCTGGAGGATGGCATGGTGACGATTGCACGGGCTGCACATACCCTCTCATTTCCTTCACGTTTTACATTAGTCGCTGCACAAAATCCATGTCCATGTGGGCATTTTGGGGATCCTGCTAAGTCCTGTTCATGCCTGCCCTCCCAGATAAAGAGGTACAGAAACCGTATCTCAGGCCCCCTACTTGATAGGATAGATATTCAAATGGAGGTTCCTGCGGTCCCATATAAGCAACTAAGCAATGCCAAGAGTGGAGAGCCATCGGCAGCCATCCTAAAAAGGGTGATGGCTGCAAGGCAGATACAGGAAGAACGTTTTGCCGGCATGGCTATCCATTGTAATGCCCAGATGTCTTCAAGAGAGATATATGGCCTTTGTGGCCTGTCAAAGGATGCACGTTCCTTCCTAGAAAATGTCTCGAACAGGCTCTCACTCAGTGCACGCGCATTTCACAGGATTATAAAGATTTCGAGAACCATTGCGGATCTTGAGGGAATGGAAGATATATCCATTGAACATCTGTCGGAAGCAGTTCAATATAGGCGCCTCGATCGAGAGGATCTCTGATCGGGCGGCATTAAAGAGGTTGGGTAGTTCCAGGCTTATACTGGTTGGAACTCTCCATTTGGATATCGCTCTGGGGTCCATCATCCGTTCCTTTTTGGATACGATAGAGCCTGAGCTTGTCTGTGTGGAAATAAGTCCATTTTCCGTCGAGTTCAGGAAAAGACATCAGGCGGGCTGGATCGCAGGCCTGGAAAAGGTCCTCGAGACATTTCCCCCTGCTGCCAAGACCCATGCAGCAGTCCAGTTGTTGCGATTCCAATTGATCATGCCATATGAATGGACATCCTCGAGTAGTTATGCCCAGGAGAAGGGTATCGAATGTATCCCGGTTGATGATAGCCACATTGCACGTAAAGAACTTCCCACCTGGGAAAGCGAACTCATAACCCGTCAAAACATAATGGGCCTGGCAGGCACGAAAAGGTTTTGCCTGGTTCGATACCTTCTTGAGAAGCACGAAGAGGCATGGCACTACCTGGGAACAGGACAGGGGCCTTCCTTGGAAAAGGATCTTTTTAGGTGGTTGTCTGAACCGGTATGGCAGAACAGGGAAAGAGGGCTTGCATCAAGGCTGTCGAGGCTAGTCAACTCTTGTCCAGGCCCTGTGGTCCATGTAGGTGGGTGGATGCACCTCAAATCAGATGGTGACAGATGGAAGACACTGGCCCATATGCTCGAGAGATTAAAGCCTTCCCGGGTCCTTGTATCAAGGGACAAAAAGGGGACCCCTCTTATAAGAATACTAGATTAGTCGATCTTGGATATTCGCTTAAACTTCCATGCGGCCCATACCTTGGTGCTGCACCCCCAATACATGAAGATACAGCCCATAACCCCTGTATTTTCACGGTGAATCAAGTGAATGATCCGCTGCGATTCGGTTACCTATCCTCTTTGCATAGACAAATCGGATCAGACAATTTCACCGATCAGATCATAGCAGTGGCTTTCGGTGATCTTTACAGGCATTATCCCACCATATTCGGCCATGCCCTTGTTTATATATATCACCCCATCCACCTCAGGCCCTTGAAACTGACTCCGACCAGTCAGCAATAAATCGGTTTCGGTGCTTTTCCCCTCTATCAAGACATCAAGTGTCTTGTTGACGAAGCTGGCATTAATGTCGGCACTGATCCTTTTTTGAAGCTCCATTAAGGCTGCCCGCCTCTTTGAGGCCATTTCAGGTGCTACCTTGTTGTATAATTTTGATGCAGCGCTGCCCTCTTCATCCGAATAAATAAAACAGCCAAGGTGATGGAAACGCCATTTTTCTATAAATCTCTGTAATATCAGGAAGTCATCGTCAGTTTCTCCTGGAAAGCCTACCATCAAGGTGGTTCTAAGGCCTATGCTGGGTAGCATGTCCTGTATGAGTTCCAATTGCCTTTCCAAGACTTGGCTATCATATTTCCTGCCCATGGATTTTAATATCCTGTCGCTTGCGTGCTGTATGGGGATATCCAAGTACTTGCATATCCTTTTGCTTTCTGCCATCAAACGAAGGATTCTCTCATCGATACTTCCAGGATAGGTGTACATCAACCTAATCCAGGATATGTCGGTGTAGGCCAGTAGATCCCTTAGTAGATCATAAAGCAGGTTGCCGTTATCCTCATAGGCGGTTACATCCTGGGCTACGAGAGTTACCTCCCTGGTGCCCAGCCCCACGAGTTCATTGACTTCGTCGATGATATCCTGCTTGCTCCTGGAAACAGCCTGACCCCGAATGGCAGGTATGAGACAATAGGTGCAGTGATTGGAACAGCCTTCTGCAATCTTGACGAATGCCCTCCACCATGGAGTTGATAACAACCTAGAAGAACACCCAAGGGTGAGGTGCCTTCCTGGTGTAGTATCCCTTAAGGTGGCATTGCCATTGTAACGCCTTTGCAGGAAGCCCTTGAATACCTCTTTAAAATTTTGAGGCGCACGTGCGCCGTAGAAGAGATCGACTTCTGGCAGTTCCTTCACGAGTTCATCCCCGTAACGTTCTACCATACACCCGGTGACCACCAGGATCTGGCCTTCTCTCTTTTTTTCTATGAGTTCAAGGATCCGTTCGATGGATTCTGAGACCGCCGATTCTATAAAGCCACAGGTATTGACAAGAAGAACATCGGCTTCCGCTGGTCCCTGAACCAGGGTGACATTGCATATGTCATCTACTATGGATCCCAGGATCACCTCAGTATCGACGGAATTCTTGGGGCATCCAAGGCTGTAAACAAAAAAACGTAACCCTCCGGGCAAGTAATTATCCATATTACCAATTGACCACCCGTTTTTTGACTACATTGTTGGCATCGTCTACCCAGACAAGGATGGTTTTCCCGTTTTTGATCTCTTCTTCGGAATACTTTCCATAGGTCACAATAATTATCAGGTCTCCAGGCGCGCCTTTCCTGGCAGCGGCCCCATTTAGACATATCTTCCCTGATCCGCCTTCGCCAGCAATGGCATAGGTCTCAAAGCGTTCACCATTGGCGATGTTGTAGACCATAATCTGCTCAAACGGGAGTATGTCAGCGGCCTTCATAAGGTCCTCATCTATTGTAAGGCTGCCTTCATAGGAAAGATCGGCGTCGGTAACGACGGCCCGATGGATTTTTGACTTCAACATGGAACGAAACATGAAAAATAGTACCTCTATCTTAAAATTTACCCTTATGATGAACCCCTTTTGCATCCTTAGGAGGGCGCAATATTGTATTGTCGATCAGCCTAGTATTACCCACGTATACGGCCAAGGCCAGTAGCGTATCATCCTGTATCGTCTCCCTTTCTGTCAATGTTTCAGGATCTCCCAAGAATATATAATCGATTTTGGTCCCGGGCCTTGCAAGTATGATACGTTCGATGGCATGGGCTAGCCTGGGCGTTGAGCAGCATCCCTCGGATACCATCTTCTCAGCCATCTTCAGGGCTTCAAACAGACAAAGCGCATTCTTGCGTTCCTCACTGTTTAGATACTTGTTCCTGGAGCTCATGGCCAACCCATCAGCTTCTCTTACTATAGGATAACCCTTTATTTCTATACCAAAATTCAGGTCCCTTACGATCCTTCTTATGATTTGGAGTTGCTGAAAATCCTTTTGGCCAAACACGGCTAGATCTGGTCTCACTATGTTGAATAGCTTTGTAACGATGGTAGCAACCCCACGAAAATGCCCGGGCCTGGAGGCCCCGCAGAGGTGTTTGGCAAGCCCATTTACATCCACCCATGTCTGGAAACCTTCTGGATACATATCTGCCGCTTCGGGGCAAAACAGGCAATCAACATTCTCCTTTTCGGCCAGGGAGCGATCCCTTTCAAGGTCCCTGGGATACTCCTTGAAATCCTCATTCGGTCCAAACTGAGAGGGATTGACAAAAAGGCTGACCACAACCCGGTCTGAATGTTGCTTGGCGTATTTCATGAGTGCCAGGTGTCCAGCATGAAAAAAACCCATCGTGGGTACAAGGGAAATGCGAAGTCCTGCCTCTTTCCAGCGGGTTGTGAGCTTGCCTACATCCTCTACAGAAGTAATAAGCCTCATTTGCAATCCTTCTTCACTGAGCATACCCCCGTGTCTGCCTCTGGAAACATATCCTGTATTGTAAGGGGGTTTTCCTCCTCTACAGGACCGGGGGAGAAGCAATTTGTTTTTATAAAAGCGATTATATTTTGCTCGCCCCTTATGAACTGATAACCGTCTGTCTTTTCCACTACTAGCACAGGCACAGAATTGATACCCATGATCTTAAGGGCCATAAGATTGATCCTGGGTGAATAATTATCAATGGGATTCAATCCAGGCAAAAGGTCTTTTCTATCCATCTTAGTTATCGGATTGAAGTTGAATTCACATTGCGTACATCCAGATAGGGCATCGATTACCCTACGACAGTGTGGACAATCCTGAGAAAACAGGAGATAGGCCCTTATCCTTGGGGAAGAACAGGTCCTGACGGCATAGGTGCCGTCTTGGAGGGTCAACCTTTCCAGGTTGGACTGGACTGCACCGAAATTGAGGAGTGAAGATATAACCGCCACTGTGCACAAAGTGGAAAATCCCAATAAAAATTGTCTCAAGCCAGCCAAGGCGTTTAGCAATAGAACAATCCCGAGTATGAGGAGACAATAGGAACAGAGGGTTCTTGCGATAAGGACTTGAAACATCAGCAAGACACCTTCTGCAGAGGCCCCCATGGTCAAAAGGATCTGCAGGGGAAGGTCGGTCATCCTTTTCGAGATGGAAGGCAAGGCCATCAGGCCGGTAGCTGCAAAAAAGAATACCCCAATGAAATTAAAGATCACGGGTGAAACGTTCAGTAGCCCCTCGACTACCTGACATCCTTGATTCAAGCAGGCTGGACCATGCTTAAAGAGGATAAGAAGCGCCTGTGCTAATATGCCGCCACATGTGACGAATGAGATGACAGCTATAGATGGTCTTCGCAATATGCTCATAGCGGGAAGATATGATGTACTAATCCCTTGGATCTAGGTGTCATATGGTTTGTATCCTTTGAGGTCACACCCCAAGGCATGAAATTTGTTCAAGGACAGGATATGGTCTTAAGGCAAAAAAATCCGATTTTATGCCAGGGGTTATAAAGGCCTCGAAGGAATCCTTCAGGCACGGAGGGATCACGGAGATTGCAGCCAAGGCCTATGGTTAAGATATGCCCTAGGTTGGTAAAGGGCTGCATATTTATAGTATAGCCTTCCAAACTTTCTTGTGGCCCATATGTTAGTACTGCATCCCTGGATATGAAAACAGTCCTTACCCAGGATGTATTTCCACAATAAACTTTCATGCGGCCCGTACCTTGGTGCCGCACCCCCAATACATGAAGATACAGCCCATAGACTCTGTATTTTCACGGTAAATTTATATAATATATAGTATCAAAACAAGAAAAGGTAAATATGAAGAACAGGTCAATGCGTCATCCTACAGGGATGCCAAGGATGGTTTATGCCGATGCTAATGGGCAAATATTCGACCTTCCAGCCCTCAAAATGGCTGGAAGGAGCGGACATGAGGTCCATCCCCTAAAAAAGGAGGATCTTATCCCTTTACCTGAAGGTAGCGAGCTTTTCGTACTCCCCGGCACACTGCCCTTTGGGTGGGATATAAACAGGGATAAAGCGACGCTCTTCGATGGTGTACAACTTGGGATAAAGGGTTCCATACGGGCGGTGGCCGCATTTATGGCCCCAGGTTACACCCAGACCGCCATGGCCCCATTTCTTCGTAAAACCAGGAATCATGCCCCCCTTCCCCTGTTTTCGTATACTGCCGTGGGCTGGTGGCGTGGCAGGTTCTGGGTGGCAGGATTCAGAAGTGATCCGGATCCAAGGCAGGATCTTAGAGGTTTTAGACCCAAGATAGTCCGGGCAAGTACCCTCAAAAAATTGAAAAGATTTCGATCCAACAGGCTCATTCAGCATCTCGGAAGATGCAGTTTAACCTACGGGTGCCCTGCTGCCAGAAATTTTTTCATGGAGCGTTGGGAGGCCCCCATACCTACTTCCCCGGCGTGCAATGCCAGGTGCATCGGGTGTATCTCGCATCAACCTGAAAATGGTCCTCCTGCCACACAGGAGCGCATAAGGTTTGTACCCAACGTGGACGAAGTGGTCGAACTGGCTACAAGCCATATTGCCAAGGCCGGAAAGGGAGGAATCATAAGCTTTGGTCAGGGATGTGAAGGTGAACCCTTACTTCAATGGGAACTCCTGGTAAGGTCCATACGGGAAATAAGGCAACATATAGACCACGGCACAATAAACCTCAATACGAATGCCAGCATTCCAAGTGCCACAGCGCCTCTTGTTGAGTCAGGTTTGGACAGTATGCGGATAAGCATGAATAGCTCAAGAAGGAAATACTATGAGGCCTATTATCGACCCAAGGGATTTGCCCAGGATGATATACTGAAAACATGGGAGACAATGAAACGCTCAGGCAAATTTGTATCACTGAACCTATTCGTACTCCCAGGGCTTACCGACGAGATGGAAGAGATAGACAGGCTTTCCGATTTTATAGACAGGTTTGGCCTGGATATGATCCAATTGAGAAATCACAACATCGATCCTGACTGGTACCTTGATTCCATAGGATATGAAAGGACTGGCAAAAGGATCGGTATCAAGAACATGGTTAAAACCTTGAATAAGAGGTTCCCCTGGCTGAAATTCGGTTACTTCAACCCTCGAGTGCGGGTATGACCTCATGCAAGATTCTGCCTCAGCGCCCCCCTGTCAGAAAGACAGGGGGGATATCCTTCAGCCTTGGGTACTTGTGATTCTACTACTTGATGGGATCCACTGGCCAGAGTCTGTCAGGCCGCGCCTACAACCTCGTCTGAAGCCACCACCTAGCCCAGGCCTGTTGGTAGTAACATTGCCAACGACCCCGAACCTCCTGCCAAGTCTGCCTTGAGGTCTTCTGGTGCCCTTTCCGCAAGGTCCCAGGCCCCTTCCTGGCCTTCCAGTGCCCATCGGACCGGTTCCATCCATTCTTGGCATGGTTTCTTCACCTCCTTTTTGATCATTTGCTCAAAAAGTAACCCCTCTTCGGTTTTCTGTCAACTATTGTTTTTATGTTGCAATAATATTAAACCGATTTAAACCTAGCTGATCACAGAATTGAAACCGAAAGTGGTGCCTTACACCTTAGACGAGCTTGAAGGCTGTATAATTTTATCCGAAAACGCATTTTTTGATTAGCCATGGACACATAGGGACATAC
>WFZW01000174.1 GCA_015489365.1 Deltaproteobacteria bacterium
CGGTTCCCTGGAATGGCTTCCTGGAAAGGCCCTCGGGCTTTCGAGATACTGCTACCCGGATCTTGCGATCATTGATCTCCCAAACATCTATCCATATATCATAAACGATCCCAGCGAGGGGACCCAGGCCAAACGGCGCTCGTTTTGCTGCATCATAGACCACCTCACCCCTGTATTTACCAATGCAGGCCTTTACGAAGACCTTGCCAAGCTGGAAAACCTGCTAAAGGAATATGCCGATGCCTCGAGGGAGGACCCGGGCAAGCTTCCCCTCCTGCGGCCAATGATATGGCAGGCAGTAACCGATGCAAACCTGGATAAAGATCTCCATGTCACTGAGGATGAAGCGTTTTCAGACTTTGATAGTTTCCTTGAGAGACTTCATGGATATCTGGCCGAACTTTCGGACACCATGATAAATGATGGCCTGCATATACTAGGGGTCCCGCCCAAGGGGGACGATCTTGCCGAATATGCAGCCCAGCTCACAAGGCTTCCAAACGGCCAGACGCCCTCCTTGAGAGAGGCCATCGTAAGTGCGATGGGATATAAATACGACACCCTCATGGATGCCCGGGGCAGGGAGGTCTCAGGCAGTGGAGGCATAAGCGGAGGAGAGATCATCGAAGAGGCCCACGCCTTGGCCATCTCCATTGTAAGGGACCTGCTTACACGTCCCTCTCCCCAAGATGATATGGCTGGCATAGTAGAAACTCACCTTGGCGTGCGAAATATGCAGGTGGAAAAGGTACTCGGTTATATAGCCACAGACCTTGTTCCAAGGATCAGGCAGACAAAAGAAGAGATCTCTTCAACCCTTGCCGCACTTTCTGGCCGCTTTGTCATGCCGGGTCCATCAGGTGCCCCAACTAGGGGGCAGGCGGAAATACTTCCAACTGGTCGTAACTTTTACTCGGTGGACCCTGGCAAAATCCCCACTAGGGCTGCATGGGAGACTGGCAAAAGGCTTGCAGATGCCCTACTCGAAAGGCATCTGGCTGAATCACACGGGCATTATCCGGAAAGCATAGGGATCATCATCTGGGGCGGTCCCACTATGCGGACTAGGGGAGACGATATTGCAGAGGTCCTTTACCTCATGGGGATAAAGCCGGTATGGGCAAGGGAAAGCGATGACGTAACCGGCCTTGAAGTAATACCATTATCCAGGCTTAAAAGACCCAGGATAGATGTCGTAGCCAGGATATCGGGATTTTTCAGGGATTCCTTTCCCAACCTTGTCGAGCTCCTGGACAACGCTGCAAGGATGGCCGCGGCGCTAGACGAGTCACTTGAGTCCAACCTGATCAGAAAGAATGTCCTTAGCGATATCGAACACCTGCTCAAGACAGGGCTGGACAGGAAAGAGGCCTTGAGGGAGGCAACCTTTAGGGTTTTTGGCTGCCCTCCTGGCACCTATGGCGCTGGGGTTAGCGAACTCATAGAATCCAAAAACTGGGAAACCAGGGAGGATCTGGCCAACAACTATATCCGCTATAGCGCCCATGCATATGGTGCGGGAAGCTACGGCACACAAAAGATCTCCACATTCAGAAACCTCCTTTCCCGCATGGAACTAACCGTAAAAAACGAGGATTCCAGGGAATACGACATGATGTCCTGTACGGATTTCTATAACTATTACGGCGGGCTCATCGCCGCAGCTGGTTCTGTCCGCGGTGAGTTGCCCCTTGCCATGGTAGGCGATAGTGCTGATCCCAGACATATAAAAATGCGTACCACCCTGGAGGAGGCCAGGCATGTACTCCGCTCAAGGCTTACCAATCCAAAGTGGCTTGAGGGAATGAAACGCCACGGCTTCAAGGGGGCAGGTGATATCTCCAAGATGATGGACGTGGTCCTGGGCTGGGACGCCACGGCCCAGGTTATAGAGGACTGGATGTATGAAAGGCTTGCGGAGAAATTCGCTCTTGATCCTGAAATACAAAGGTGGATGAAGGAGGTAAACCCGTATGCCCTGGAAAACATACTGGATAAACTGCTTGAGGCCATAGAGCGCGGGATGTGGATGGCAACGGATGAGATGAAGATACGCTTGCGGGATGCCTATCTAAGAACCGAGGGGGAGATCGAGGAGATTTCGGAATAGGCTATATGAATTCCATCATGTCCCAACTGAGAGAAGGCTTGACCCCATTGCCCTGCACATGCTAACAGGGGAAGACATATTGGACGAAATTGTATTATGGCGGGAGCGGGGGCTTGATCAGGGTAGAGGGACTCAAGAAGGTATACCGGAACGTGCATGCCCTAAATGGGGTAAGCTTTCACGTCAAATCAGGTGAACTTTTTGCCTACCTTGGGCCAAATGGTGCGGGCAAAACCACCACCATACGCATACTTACCGGCCTTACTAGGCTCAGCGGAGGAGATGCATGGCTTAACGGCTTTCATATAGAAAGGGATACCCTTCGTGCCAAACGCCAATTCGGCCTCGTCATGCAGTCCATCAACCTGGACCAGGAGCTTACGCTTCTTGAAAATATGGACATACACGGTCGGCTATATGGAATGACCAAGGCACTACGCAGGTCAAGGATACGGGAACTCCTGGGATATGTAGACCTCATCTCCAGGAGGGATACCATCGTCAAGAGACTTTCCGGGGGCATGAAACGAAGGCTCATGGTCGCAAGGGCGTTGATGCACTCCCCAAGAATTCTCTTTCTAGACGAACCCACCGTAGGACTTGATCCTGGCATCAGGCGACGGATATGGGGCCTTATCAAGCAGATTCAGCATTCAGGGACTACTATATTCCTCACCACCCATTACATAGAGGAGGCAGAGTTTCTTGCCGACCGTGTGGCCTTTATAGACAATGGAAGGATAGTTGCGCTGGACACACCCAGTGCCTTCATGGCCCGTATCGGCAAGTGGGCCATCGACCTCATACAGGATGACCAGATGAAGAGTATATATTTCAAGGACAGAAAAGAGGCCGATAGCTTCGTAGCCACCCACAGGGGCAGCTACACCCTTAGGAGGGTAAATCTTGAGGACGCCTTTTTATCGCTTACAGGGAAAAAGGTGAAGAATTGAGCGGTTTCTTGGCAGTTTATCTGAGAGAGATGCTCCTTTTAAGGCGCAGGATCAAGCGGTTAATTTTGAGTATGTCCGTCTCTCCCTTGCTTTATCTCATAGCCTTTGGCTATGCCATGGGCAAGTCTGTAAAATTCGGGGGCCATACCTACCTTGAATTTCTCATACCAGGCCTTGTCGCCATGAGTAGTATGACCCAATCCTTTGCCATCGCAACGGACATAAACGTAGCACGCTTTTACTGGCATATATTCGAGGAGTTTCAGGCAGCCCCCATAGGTAACGTGGCCTATGTTGCCGGTGAGGTCCTGGCAGGGGTGAGCCGTGCCCTTATTTCGGTGACGGTCATACTTACCCTGGGCATGCTCTTCGGTGTACGACTCCACTGGCTTAGTCCACTGTTTTGGCTCGCGGTTGCACTCAACAGCTTTGTCTTTGCCTCCCTGGCAGTGGCCTTGGCCATGCTTGTCAAATCCCATGCCGATCAGAGCCTTCTTACCAGTTTCGTGATAACCCCCATGGCCTTCCTTGGTGGTACGTTTTTCCCGGTAGATCGTCTGCCCCACTGGGCTGGGCAGATTATCTGGATCCTGCCCCTCACCCATGCATCAAGGGCCATCCGTCAGGCCGCCTTTGGGAACCTGCCCGGACCGTCACCCTATCTCTTTGTAGGTATCACAGGCATAATTTTTTTCATCATGGCGCTAAAATGCGTAAACCAGGCACGGGATTAAGGGATGAAAAATTTTGGATCCTCGCCGTTAATCAAGGTGGACTGCATTTAATTATTGCCGTGGCAGGTATCGATTCCATGTTGCTTTTTATCCGAAGTGGGATCATTCCTCACCTGCAATGCCCACACGATTTCTTCCCTCCTGCTTTGCCTTGTATAGGGCGTCGTCAGCGGCCTTGAGAAGGGTGTCAGGGCTTGAGCCAACCTTTGGTATGGCAGTGGCTACCCCAAGGCTCAAGGTAACATGGTCATTCACCTTGGATTTTTCGTGGGGAATCCTTTGTTCGAGCACTTTACGGCGCATCCGCTCTGCAAGCATGGCAGCCCCTTCGGAATTGGTTTCAGGCAACAGGGCAACGAATTCCTCACCGCCGTAACGGCTCACCAAATCGGTGGAACGCTGGATAGAAGACTCCAGGGTCTTTGCAACCTTTTTGAGGCATTCATCTCCATCTTGGTGGCCATAATAATCATTGTAGAGCTTAAAATAATCCAGGTCCATCAATATCAATGAAATCGGCGCACCATTGCGGATAGCACGCTTCCACTCTGCCTCAAGGGCCTCATCGAACCGTCTCCTGTTGGAGATCCCAGTAAGGCCGTCCAGGAAGGATAGCTTCATCAACACCTGGTTCATCTCAGCCAATCGCTGTTCGCTCTCCTGAAGGGCCTTAAAGGCCTCATCCCTCTGCAATTGGTAGATATAACCCTTGGAATGATACCGAATCCTGGCTATCAATTCGATCCTGTCCGGAAGCTTTACCAAGTAATCATTGGCACCAATGGCGAAGGCCTCACTCTTGACCTTTGGATCCTCTTTTACCGAAAGAACGATCACAGGAATATTCCTGATCTCAGGATGTGCCCTGTAGTACTTGACCAGGCTCAGGCCATCGATCTCGGGCATTACCAAATCCTGTAGGATCACTGTCGGCTTTATCCTTAGGACCTCCTTTATTGCATTTGCAGGATCACTGCAATAATGGAAATCGATATCATCGGCACCGGCCAGTAGACGTCGTACCGCCTCTGCGATGAGCCTCTGGTCGTCCACGAGCAATACGACGATCTTGTGGGCCTTTAATGAAAAGCCCTCGTTTTTTTCTATGCCAGCCTTGTCTTCCATCTCTAGGCCACATCCTTGAAAGCAATACGCTGAAGCAAGGCAGCTCCAATGTTTGAAAGGGGCAGTACCCTGACTGCCGCATTGAGTTCCGCAGCGGCCTTGGGCATGCCGTATATCACACTGCTATCCCGGTCCTGGCTGATGGTATGCCAGCCGCGCTCACGTAGCGCCAGTAATCCCTTTGCACCATCCCGTCCCATTCCGGTCAATAGGACGCCTATGCCCTTACCCTTCCAATTACGGGCTACGCTTTCGAAAAATACGTCCACCGATGGACGAAATACGTTTCCCATCGGCTTTCGTGAATAGGCAAAGGTCCTCTCGGGCGTCATAATTAGGTGATCGTTCGTACAGGCAATCTGTATGCTTCCTGGAATGGGCCTGTCACCTTCCTTTATTGTATGAACGGGCAGGGACGTCCTGCTATCAAGCCATGAGGCAAGCGATGGGGCGAACTGGGCGTCTACATGCTGGACAACGATCACAGAGGCGGGAAATGACTCTGGAAAGGAGGATAATACCGTTGCCAGGGCCTGTGGCCCTCCGGTGGAGGAACCGATGACCACCAAAACGCCTTCCTTGTCCTTCGCCTTGTTAGATGTAGCACTGGCAGGTGGCCTCGTTACCGTTTCTTCCATTGCTATCAATCTTTCGATGGTATCTATCTTTTTCAATAATTTCATTGCCTCCTTCCCATTTGCATTGATATCGAAGGAGGGGGTCCTCACCACATCCATGGCACCTGCCCTGATGGCCTGAAAGACCTTGCTGGACCTGCCATCGACACTTGCTGTAACTATGAGTATGGCACAGGGACTCTTCTGCATGATCTGCCTTGTCGCCTCGACACCATCCATCACTGGCATGACCAGGTCCATCAATATGAGATCCGGCTTGTCGCTGGTGCAACGCATTACCGCCTCCGAACCATCCCTGGCAACCCACGCAACCTGATGTCTGTCAGTGGTAACGAGAATACGTTTTAGACACTCAACCGCCATAATCGAATCGTTGACAATCGCTATCCTCATTGCATAATTCCCATTGTCAGACCGATAGAACCGGCCCCAAACCTTCATGCGACCCGCAATCCTTGGTACGCATTTCTGGATACAAAAAAACAACCCCCATCAAGATGTACCTTCGACGACCTAGGGGTTCCCTATCAAGTCCTTGACGGCCTCAACAAAGCTTTCATCGTGGAAGCTCCCCTTGGTAAGGTAAAAATCTGCCCCTGCCTCAAGGCCCCTGTTCCTGTCCTCCTCGCGGTCCTTGTAGGAAACTATCACCACAGGAACGGTGTTGAGCCTGGGATCCGCCTTTATCAAACTAACCAGCTCTATTCCATCCATCCTGGGCATATCTACGTCAGTTATCACCAGGTCATAATGGTTATTACGGATGGCATTCCAGCCATCCATGCCGTCAACGGCCACATCTACTGAATAGCCTTTTGACATCAAGAGCTTACGTTCTACCTCACGAACCGTGATGGAATCGTCCACGACCAGGATGCGTTTGACATTACGGTAGTCAGGCCCCATCTGTTTTTCCATTTTCTTAAGCGTGTTGCCGCATATGAGACCGTCCATGGTCCGCACCATATCCTCGACATCAACTATCAAGACAGGTGCCCCGTTCTCTAGCATTGCAGCAGCGCTTATATCCTGCACCTTCCCCATATGAAGGTTTAGGGTCTGTACCACCAATTCTTTGACCCCAAGAAAGCCATCGACAAGAAGACCATATCTACTATTGCGATCGCTCAACAATATTACCGATACGACGTTATCTGATATCTCTTTTTCCCTCTTTTCAAATACCTGCCTTGCGTAGACCAGGCCAATCCTCTTGCCGTTGTGTATCAGATACTGCCTGCCCTCTAACTCCTCTATCTCATCGCATGGCAGCTGGATAGCACAGTCGATGGCTGACAAGGGAAAGGCATAGGGTTCACTGGCCACCTCAGCAAGGAGTGCTCGTACAACCGACAATGTCAAGGGAAGTTGGAGCTCGAAACGGACCCCCTTGCCAGGGACAGAGAAAATACGCACCGTACCCCTGACCTCCTGCACCATGCTGCGCACCACGTCCAGGCCCACCCCCCTGCCGGAGACCTTGTTTACCTTTTTACGGGTAGAAAAGCTGGGCAGGAAGAGAAATTCCAGAAGTTCGTCCTCGGTAAGGGTAGATGCCATCTCCTCGGAAACCAGGCCCTTGTCCACTACGGAACGGCGCAGCGCATCAAGATCAACCCCCCTTCCGTCATCACTGATGACTATGTTCAACATGCCTGACTTATGGCTGGCTTCCAGGGTAATCAAGGCCTCGGTAGGCTTTCCGGCCTTTTTTCGTTCTTCAGGGGTCTCGACCCCGTGGTCCACGGCATTTCTGAGTAAATGATTGAGTGGTGCCTTGATTTTCTCCAAAATGTCCCGGTCTGCCAGGGTTTCACTGCCTACTATCTCGAATCTCACCTCCTTGCCCAATTCGCGTGCAAGATCTCTAACCATCCTTGGAAACCCCTGTATACCGTCCGAAAATGGACGCATACGGCTTGCAATAACCTCCTGGTATAGGCAATGGGAATGATATGTCGATTTGGAGGCATGATCCTCGATCTCTGCCAGGTAATTGGAAAAAAGGACCTGGCATTTTTCTGCCTTCTTGCGTAGGTCAAGAAGATGTATCTTTAGCTGGGTACTGGATGGATTTATCTCTACAGTCTCTCTCAACCTCTCGAGTTCCCTTAGCATATCATCCTGGCAGTGCTTCAACCGCAACATCTTCTCACTAAAGGCAGGAAGCCAGTGTGATTCTATGAGTACCTCACCAGAAAGCCCCATCAGCCTATCCAGACTGTCTGCCGATATGCGTACTGCCCTGTCTATGGCTTTCCCGCTGGCCTTCTTTCCCGCTGGTATGCCTGCCCCATGGCCTGTATTTCCATCCTTGTCATGAAAGGGGATATCGGGAGGGCGCTCATCTTTCTCGGGCACAGAAGCAGCTGTTGGGCCACCCTTAAATGCTGTTTTTCCTGGAGAAGGTGTGCTGCCGGCTGCCTCCTTTTCGTGCCCGTCCTGGGATTCTGGCACAGGATTTTCCACCCTTGGCCCTGGTGATGAGTCCAACACCGAGTTTCCTTCCGATATGGCTGTCAGTGCATTCACCAGCCCATCGAATTCATCTGCATTTTCCTTGAGCCAGGCATCCATATCCTCCTCGGTCACGTTGGACATGGATGTGAACGTATCCACAGCGTTCAATAAGAGATCGATGTGAGACCTTTCCAGCACCACCTTGCCCTGTTGCGCTGCAACGAAGACATTTTCCATGACATGGGCCAGTTGTACCGCACGATCGAGCTCTACTATACGGGCCGCTCCCTTTATGGAATGGGCTGCACGCATGAGGGATTCAAGCATCTCCGGAGATGAAGGGTCCTGCTCCAACGCTAGCAACCCGCTAGTCAGGTTATTGCACTGACTCTCCGCCTCCATGCGAAACAGATCCAGCATGGAGAATCCGCTCAGGTCGTCCCCAGGGCCTGTCATAATGCACTCCTTATAATAAAATCAAACAGGCGTTCCTCGTCCAACAACCCTATCTCCTTTCCATCCATGTTAATCATATTCCTGGTGTATGCGGCCTTTGACTTGGCAACTGTAACGGGTACATCCTCCAGGGCATGGGGCTGATAGCGTATTATCCCCATTATTTCACTTACCGGGAAGACCAGGCATATTCCATCCCGTTCGATCACAACGAGCCGTTCGGGCGACATGAATCCTGCACGTTTGTCCTTTTGTTTTCCCTTCTTGATTCCAAGCACATCACCCAGGGATATACATGTCTCTAGTTTTCCCCGTATGTTGACTACACCCTTTACGAAGTAGTTATCGTGATGTGGCAGGCTGTGAATCACGTCCATCTCTGCCACCTCTCTTATGAGATCCACCCCCAGGGCCAACCATTCCTCACCTATTCGAAATACAAAGGCACTGCAGATATTGTCCCCTTTGTCCTCGATCCCAGATGCCAATATTCTGGTCCATTCTTCCATGTACTCCGCCGGAGAAGGCCGATCCAGCAGACGTCTGCCCGCCCGGGAATAGATCTCACAGTTCCGGCAATGGATCACATCCTTCAACCGTGGGCATTTTTCTGCCTGGTTCCCCCATACGCCTGCGTGATTCCAGCAATCCTCTATACGTATTTGATCCATGATGGGCCCCTAGACGAACTCCTGCCTGGAATCCTTACATAGCGAATTGGTCCCGTTGCCCTGTTCGGCCTCTATGCGGCCCTTGGCCCTTCTTGCCCGCTGCCTTAGCAGGTCCGCCCTTTCCGTATCGCCTCTTTTCTCAGCAAGATATGAGAGAAAAATAAGGGATTCGTAATGATTTGGATCCAGATAGATGGCCTTGCGAAAGGCATCCCGGGCCCTACCTGATTTGCCTGCCGCATCACTTATCACGCCTAGAAGAAAATAAGCCCGTGAGGAAGGCCCGTTATCCTTCAGATACCTTTCACATAGCCTTGCCGCCTTGTCCAATTGTCCCCTATCGGCCATGTCCTTGGCGGATGTAAGGATATCCTGTTCACCTTTTTCTTCCTTGGAAGAAACCCGTCCAGTAATGGCCTTGAGTGTCCTGGAGGAAAAGGCATTAGTGCCTGGATGAACAAGGCATTGATCCAAGAACGGGGGCAGGAGATGATCCTTCCGATATTCATCTGTATCCAGGATCCCTTCGGTATTACTTCTAGAATCCCTGTCCTTGTAAAATGCAAAGGCCTTGGCAAACGGGGTGCTCACGAAACCCATGTTGGATAGCCTGCCGCCCTCGGCGTGGCCGACTATGAACATCCCATCGTCTACCAGCAGATTTCTAAGCATCTTCAGTGTCCTTATTCGTGCACTTTCATCAAAGTATATCAATAAGTTACGACAAAATATCACCTCATACGAACCAAGGCTAAACATGAACCGTCTATCAAGTATATTGCCGTGTATAAAATTTACCTTTGAACGGATTACATTACGGAGACGATAGTCATCGCCCATCCTTACGAAATATTTTTCACGTATACGCGTGTCACAATCCCGGAATGACCTTTCCTTGAAGATTGCAGCTTTCGCCAAGGATAGGGCCTTGCGGCTCACATCGACCCCATCGATAGAAAATTTATCCCTGGGCACTCCAGCCTCGACAAGTGTCATGGCCATCGAATAAGGTTCTTCCCCGGTAGAACAAGGGATACTTAACAAACGGATACTATCCGGTCTCCTGTCAAGTGGGCATATCTCCGTTACGTATCTGGAAAGTGCGGTGAAGGGCTTTTTGTCCCTGAAAAACCAGGTCTCAGGCACCACCACTTCCTCGATAAGCGCCTCCCTTTCCCTTTGTGAATGACGAAGCATCCTGAAATACTCCCTCTTATTGCTCAACCCAAGGGCCCTCATCCTGCGGGAGACGGATAGCTCTACCTTGGTACGGCCCATTGTATCCGTATCAAGGCCTATGATTTCCCGAAGCAGCTCTTCTACGGTGGAGGCAGCCATAAATTCTGCTTCACGCCTCTATGCCGTCATGGTTAAAAAGCATGTCACGGACATGCCCTGGTAACAAAAGATTGGTCTCTACGAACTGGACCATCCCCTCTTCATTCAGGGCAACCCCTCCCAGAAAGGGAGTGTCCCTATGTTTGATGCCGGAGAAGACAAAATCTGCGGTGTTACCATGGATGGCCTCGGTAACGCATTCTGCAATCAGGCCAAGGGGGGCGCTCTCACCTTCCTTAAGTGGATAATCTATCAGGATGATCCGTGTGCTTAAAAAGGGATTGCAGGGCCTTTCCAGTATAAGAGAACAAAGATCGACAACAGGGATTAGTCTGCCTCGATAGTTCATGAAGCCTGCCACGAACTCAGGGGCCCTTGGTATCTTTTTGAGCCTGATATAGGGTAGAACCTTTAAAACCCGTTCGGCAGGCAAGGCATATTTGCCTTCTCCTATTTCGAAGTGAAGGAGCAACATGGCAGGGGCTAGTCCTTATCCACCTTGAATCTTGAGACCTCGTCCTGGAGGATCAGGGAGGATTTGTTGAGTTCGAAGATGACTGAATTGGTTTGGTTAATCGCCGCAGCTGCCTTTTGGGCCCCCTCGTTCAGATGGCTTATTGCCTCACTGATCTGCTTGGCCCCAAGGGACTGGGACTCCATGCCCTCGTTCACTGCCTCTATTTGGGGTATAAGGGCCTGGATCTCATTTATCATCGAGGAAAGCTGGGCACCGATCTGCCGGATATTGATAACACTGCTGTGAACCTGTTCCGCAAATTTATCCATTCCCATCACGCCGGAGGAAACGGCCGACTGGACATCCTGAACCATTTGTTCGATATCGTAGGTCGCCACTGCCGTTTGATCGGCCAGGCGACGTATCTCCGTGGCCACGACGGCAAAACCAGAGCCGTAATCGCCTGCCTTTTCCGCCTCGATGGCTGCGTTCAGTGATAACAGGTTGGTTTGATCAGCCACCTTGTTTATGGTCTGGACCACCCCTGCAATCTTACTGGCCTTCTCACTGAGTATACCCAGCTTCGCCACTATGGTACCGGTAGCCTCCTCCATCCTACCCATTGCATCATCTATACTTGACAGGCCCTCTCTCCCACTGGCAGCGGCCTTGGCAGTTCCCCTTGCCACCTTCAAGACCTCATTCATTGTATCCTTTAGGCTCGATGCGGTCGCCGCAATCTCGTTTGTCGAGGCCGCTATCTGGTTTGCAGCAGCTGCCTGCTCATTGGTCATGGTCGCCTGTTCCTTGGTCGTGGCCGCAAACTCCGTTATGGAACTAGCCAGTTGGATGCCTGATTTTTGGACCTGGGAGATGAGCGTGGAAAGGTAGTCGGCCATGCAATTGAAGCCCTCTATGAGCTCCCCGAACTCATCGTTTCGGTCATATTCGATACGCTGGGTAAGATCACCTTCCTTCATGCGCCCCATGGCCTTCCTGATCAAGGTGAGGGAATCGTCTATTCCCTTGATCAACATGAAGCTGGCGATCAGTGAAACCGCCAAGGCAATCAACAAGGTTCCTATAAAGGCAAATTTAGAGATGTTATAGTTTCTTTGCACCCTTTCGTACTCGGTTTTCGCGCTTGCCAGGCTGTCGTTTAACAGGGTGTTTATCCTTTCTCCAAGCGGTTCGGTAAGGGGAAGCAAATCATTTGTCATCAGGACAGACAGCCTCTTTGTATCCTTTTGCTGCAAGGCAGCTATGACCTTCTGACTGATATCCTCTATTGCCTTAATCAAGGGCGCGGTCTCTGCCAGGTCCTTTTTCCTTCTGGCCTCAAATGTATTTCCGGATGAATCCACATCCATAACGTAAACCTTCTTCCATTTTTCAGGGATGTCTTCCCTGGCCTGTTCTACCGTCCGCCTGGCCACATCCCAAGAAAGTTGCCCGCTAAGGGTCCTTTGGACTGTAGCAATGATTTGCCTGTTGAATAGGTCCTCGATCTCCTTCAGATTTTTCAAAGGGATTACCTGATGCCTGTACACCGTGGATAGGGCATGATTGGCACTGCGCATCCCACTAAGCCCCCCAATGCCAGAAGCAACGAGCAGGGACAGTAAAAAACCAACAAATCCTGCAAGACGTCCCTTTACGGTTAAATTTTTAAAGAAATTCGCTCTCATTATGACGGTTTCTCCTCGATATCTTTGCATATCCCGCAAGTTGGTGTCCGTACAGAAACGAGGATCTAATTCTATGTACAGGCACAAGCTAAGGGATAGAGGTGCTTCCACCATCCTGGTGGTAATCTACCTTAATGAAGATCGCCTTCCTTTATTAGATCGGTCGATGGGGCCAATGACTTCAACCCCTATTCAATGACTACGAGGGAGTGGATATAACTGGAGGATATGGCCAAGACGTATCCTCATGCCCTAGGGGGGTACAACCCAGAGGATACAGGCTGCATGGAGATTTGGGATAATAGACTATTTTACAGGACAGGTAGCCGCTACCTCGGCCATCTCCTGTGGCGCAAGCCTCTTTATTGTATCTATTACCTGATCAGGGTCATCTAGTACGTGGAAAAGTTCCAGGTCCTCTGGACGTATCATTCCGTTTCTCAGCATTGCCTTGTCCAGCCACTGCACAAACCCCTTCCAATAGTCACTTCCCACTAGTATGACAGGAAAGGGCTTTATCTTCCTGGTCTGGATTAACGTTATGGCCTCTGAAAATTCATCAAGCGTGCCGTAACCACCGGGCAGGCATACAAAGGCAACTGCATATCTTATTAGCATTACCTTCCTGACGAAAAAATACCTAAAGCCAAGGCTGATATTCGAATAGGGGTTAGGCTGTTGTTCATGCGGAAGTTTTATATTGAGGCCGACTGAAACCCCTCCGGCCTCGGCAGCCCCCTTGTTAGCAGCCTCCATTACACCTGGACCACCTCCTGTAACTATCGAGTAACCAGCCTTCGAAAGCCCCCTGGCAATAGTCTCTGCCGTCTGATATGCATTGCTTTGCGGATCCACCCTGGCAGAGCCGAATACGGTAACTGCTGGATAGACCTTGCAAAGGGCCTCGAAACCATCGACGAATTCGGCCAAGATACGAAAAAGGCGCCAACTTTCGGTAACGCTGAGACCACTTAAGACGTATTGTTCCTTCTCATTGACATGATTGGGTAGGATTTTTTTGCTTTTATTATCCACGAGACAATCCCTCTCACGTATTATCCAAGGGCAGTGGCACCAAGGCATACGGGCTATATCTTCACGGTAAAAGGTGAATCAATATGTCAACAAACTCATTCGGCATTTGAAGCGCATAATTTGGGATAATAGTCGGTATCAAGCTATATGGAAGAAAGCACTTTATACGAAGCCGGCATCATCTGCAAATGATGACAGTGAATGCGCTTTATAATTTCCCATGCCTGGTTCATAGTCGATCTTGTAAGATTCAATCTCGGTAGCCGTGCCGGATCGGCCTTTTGAATGAAACGAAGGGAGCCTACCACCCCAGCATGAACCATTTTAGATGCAATCAGGTCCTTTCCGCCGAGGCAGGCCTTGCAAATAAATCCTCCCTCAGAAACGCTGAACTGGATAGGCCCTTCAAGCGCCTCCTTGCACCGGATGCAAGCTTCAAAGTCGGGTGCATAGCCCACGAGGGTCAAAAGGCGGGTCTTAAAAAAAAGCGTTCTCCTTTTCGGGTCGGTTCCTTCAGACAATCCAGTAAGATACCATTTGAAGATGTCGAAGATGCCCTCATCCGCAGAGCCCTCTCTGGTCCAAAGGCTCACCAATTCACAGCTTAGGCAGGCGTATAGGTATTCCTTGAAATCAGTCCTTATGGCCGGATAACTCTCCTCTATGGTGGCGCTATCCAATCTTGACAGTCCTGTGGTTCTAGGAAGGGCAATACTGGCTTGTATCAATGTGCATGGTTCCAGGACATTTACAAAACGCCTTCGGCTTCTCTTGGCACCCTTTGCGATGGCCGTTATGCGGCCGTTGGTGCGGGTAAATAGGGTGACCAGCCTGTCCGATTCACCCAAATCCTGCGTACTCAACACAAAGGCCTGGCATTTCAAAAGGTTAGCAACCACAATATATCCTGGCAGCTAAATATAAAGGAACAAATCTGCCTGCGCGGTCTAACAAGTTTGCTACGGATTTCGTCATTGTGAACCCGGTGAAACGGGTGATCCTCTATCCTGGACCTTTACCTGTTGGGAATTGTTAGGGGCCTGATGGGTCTTGCCGACATGTGGTTGCGATGCCCCTACTTCTTTCGAGGCTGACAGGGGCGCCTTTTCAGGAAGAATGACAGTGACATTGCCTGAAACGGCCCTGGAGACCTTGCTGTCCTTTCGGGCAATCCGCTCATGATGGTAATACCAGAATATCATGCCTACTATCACGGCAAGGATCAACAAGAGGATCAATACGATCTTTTTGTGTTGCCAGACCGTAGCCTTACCCGCAAGATCTAGATCCTCGACCTCCTGATCGCCCTGGGACATATCCTCTTGGTAGCGCAGGAGAACATCTTCTGGTACAAGTCCTATAAATTCGGCATAACTCTTGATGAACCCACGGACGAATATCTCTGCAGGAAGCTCATCGAGCCTATCCATTTCAATGGCCTTCAACCTGTTTATGGAAATCTTTGTCCCCTGTGAAACCTCTTCAAGGGAGATCTGGCGTAGCTCTCGCTCCCGCTTTAGATATTCACCTATAGTTTCCTTTGGCATGATGGTTTTCTCTCAACTCAAGATTACAACAGGATCCTGATGGCCGATTTGGCTCGCAGCTCCCTCAGCCACTCCTCAAAACGGGCATTCAGTTGCCTCCTGTAAAGTTTTTCCCTGGCATCCTCGATCTGTGCCTTGGTAAACTCCTGCCTCGGGCCTGTTCGTGATATCTTGTCCAAATGAAGGATCTGCCAACCCATGGGGGTTTTGATTATCCCGGAGAATCCCCCAGGCTTGAGATCCTTTACCGCATCCTTTACAAAGGGGGCCATCTCATCCATACTAAATATCCCTAACCTTCCCC
>WFZW01000175.1 GCA_015489365.1 Deltaproteobacteria bacterium
GCCCAAGATCGTGTATATGGATATCACCCGAGGAGTGGGCCTTCCTGACCTCTGGTGTATATATTTCATTTAGCCAATATATCTTACTGATTTCACTTGAGATATAATTATTGAGCCCCTGTAGTGAATATGACATGTTGCTGTTTTCCTTAACCTTCCAGTCAAGTCGCTCAAGGTATTTTTCAATCAGGTCAACATCTGCCTTCCTGACCATCTCCCTGATCCTTGCGTGTTGGTCCCTGTAGAGTATATAGGCCTTGGCGGTTTGCTTGAAGGGAGATGCCAAGAGCACCTCCTCCACCAGGTCCTGTATCTCCTCTACCGTTGGGCTGGAACCATCGAAAACCGCCTGTGCCAGGGTCAGGACCCTAACGGTAAGACGCTTTGCCTCCGGTTCGGCAAATTCCCCCGTTGCCCTTCCGGCCTTGAGAATAGCCTGGATGATTTTCGATGCCTCAAATGGCACTACCCTGCCATCACGCTTTTTTATACATGAGAATATAAGGGCTTCATGACAGGTTGACAGACCTCCTTCTGACCGCATCTCTCCTCCTTTCTGTTCTTTAGACCCAGGGTCCATATATCTTGAAAGAAAATGGGCCCACTAGACCGGTTTCATCTGTGGAATATTCTGAAGGCCCATATCTATATATTGAGATCAATTTAATATTGGACACTATATGATGGGTTACATCCATCTGTCAAGATATTCTGCAACGAGACAACGCCATGCTATTGGAGGGTTGGATAGAAGATGTGTTATAATGGCTAAGTTACGAAGAAAAAAAACCACGCCATCCTCCTAGGTTATGCAGCCCGTACCTTGGTGCCGCACCCCAATACATGAAGATACAGCCCATAGACTCTGTGTTTTCATGTCTAGGGAATACGGCTCTAAGGGGTAGGTACAGGCTGCATTAAGGCCTGGGGGACAAGAGGTGACTTATGAGCACGGAACAGTTGTTACCAGAGGGAGATAGCTTGAGAAAGGCTGTTAAATGGATGTCAACGATGTGCAAAGAACATCCGGATAGGAAACGAAAGGATATCATTAAGGAGGCAGAGATCCGATTCGATCTATCTCCAAAGGAATGTGAATTTCTAGAAAGAAAGTTCTCCGTATCTTAAGCCAGGCCTAGATAGGTTCCAGTCCTGCAGTTTCTACTTGCCTAAGCAGTTGGAGTATATTTCTCTACATACAGGTGTACATCCTGTTGGGGATAGGGTATGCCGATTTTTGCATCGTCAAAGGCCTTCTTTATCCTCTCGGTAAGATCAAACCGTACGTCCCAATAGTCACTTCCCTTGACCCACGGCCTTACGACAAAGTTAACGCTGCTATCGGCCAATTCAGAAAGCGCTATCATAGGCGCAGGATCCTTAAGTATTCGTCTATCCTCCTCGATGAGTCCGGTTAGTATCTGTTTAGCCATATCGATATCATCGTCATAACTGATACCTATAACGAGATCGATCCGCCGCGTCTCATTGGCGGTCACATTCGTAATGACATCTGCTGTGATCTTGCTGTTGGGAACAATGATTTTTTGATTGTCAGGGGTAAACAGTATCGTGTTGAAGATACCTATAGCCATTACCTTGCCAATAACACCCCCTGCCGATACCACATCTCCCACCCTAAATGGGCTGAATAGGATGAGCATTACGCCTGAGGCAAGGTTGGAAAGGGAATCCTTGAGTGCAAGACCTATGGCAAGACCCGCCGCACCAACGATCGTCAAAAAGGATGTGGTATTGATCCCTAATTGCGAGGCAGCGGCTATGGCTACAAGGACCAACAATGAATAATATACCAGGCTTTCAGAAAAGGAGACTAACGTGATATCCACGTTGTTTCGTTTGAGGATCCTGCCGGTGATGTCTGCAATCTTTTTGGATATCCACTTACCTATGATGAATACCAGTATTGCGGCAAGGACCTTGGTCGAGTATGTGACAAGCCATATCCTTGCAGTCTCCCACATGCTTTCCATAAAACCCTCCCTATCGAATATCTTCCCCTGTTACCAATGGGATAGGGGCCTGTCATCAACGTTGTCCAAAGACCTTTTTCAATAATTCTGTGGTCCTGGCAGCAGGATTTTTCCTTATTTCTTTTTCTTGTTGCGCAAGCAGTCTAAACAGACCGTCCAATGTCTTGTTAGTCACGTATTCATTCAAATCGAAACGTGTTCCCTTGATAGCCGCCTTTACTCCAGGTTGATCCATAAAGGAATTATAGATAGATAAGAGTCCAACCTGATCGATGGCCTGTTGCACTATTGGAGTAAATCTTTTGTACAGTTCATCATGGGTATGTGTGATCAGGTAATCGGTTGCAGCGCTATCACCACCCTTCCAAATCATGCGGACGTCCTCAAAGGACATGGATTTTATGGTCTTTGTGAAGACCGGAAGGGCCTGGGCAGAGGCCTCCTCGGCAGCCCTATTGATCGCCGTTTCAAGGGAATCTGCCTGTGCGCCCATGCCAATCCTCCTCAAGGCCTGAACAGGTCTATCCAGGAAATTTGGAAGCGGTATATGTATATCAGGATTTGTCAGGAAACCACCCCTTGATGAGGCCTGCTCTACAGCCTTCGAAGCAGCTACATCAAGGGCCTGCCTGAGACCGGCAACGATCTCGCCATTGCTTAGGGTGGCACTCGTGCTGTTGGTATCCCCTCGCAATCCGATGTTTCCTGATATCTTGTCTATCTTTTCCCAAATACCAGCGGTGGCTGCCGACGAGCCGATCAAAAGGGCAAGGGCTAAAAAAAAGATAGATAAAACGAACCCAAATTTTGTCATAAGTGTGCTACTTACCATCTCCAACATTCCTTTGGCCAGGCCGAATATATGAAAAATACAACCCTTATCCAGGATGTATCTTCATGCTCTTAAAGATGCAGTGCGAGGGATAAAGACTGCGAAAAGCTTAGCAAAGGAAGGCATTTTCGTCCAGGACAATAGATGCAATTGCATCTTGACCGACAAAATGCTATTTCTAAGGCATCATGATTGCGTTTGATCTGAGATGTGAAAAGGACCACGTTTTCGAAGCCTGGTTTAAGGACAATCTTAGCTTTGAAAGGCAAAAGAGTGAAGGTCTGCTTGCTTGTCCCATTTGTGGCAGCAACCATGTTGAGAAGGCATTGTCCGCCGTTGCCGTGCGGACCGGGAAAACCGCTGGCGAGGGTCCGGATTCAGCATATTCTCTCATGAAAGTAATGGAAAAATTTTATTCGGTTATCGAAAACAATACGACAGATGTGGGGGCAGACTTTGCCAAGGAAGCCTTGAAAATGCATTACGGGGTGAGCGAGCCAAGGGGCATTCGGGGTATCGCCACTGAACAGGAAGAGAAAATCCTTCGAAATGAAGGTATCTCCTTTGTAAAGATCCCGATGCCGGTCAAGAAACGGTCTAATTAGAGGTCCAGCCAAAATCTGGAGCGGCCGCATCTTGCTTGCCTTTTTCGCCTGCAAGGTACAAAAAATTGCCATGCAATTTGTGCACTTCAGGCTTGTGATACACCGGGCATGAAACAATAAGTAAATCGGTCACAGGATAGATAGACCTATGAACAGACACACCGATTTGGATACGCCAAAGAATATCTCCAATTCGCAACCAATGAAAGGGACCGGTAACACCGGTCTGGGTAAGATAAGGGCAGCTCCCGGGATGGTTGTGCTCATGGAATATAAGGTCAGAGTAGCCACGGGCAAGGTGGTCGATTCATCGGAAAAGTCCGGTGGACCGGTGGCCATCATATGTGGTAAGGGTGATTTCCCACCGCCAGTTGAAGAGGCCATAATCGGTCTAGGTCCTGGGGATCAACGTGTGGTGACCGTGCCGCCGGAATATGCCTATGGGGTTTATGATCCCAAGAAACAGGTCCTGGTGGCATCAGAGCGGGTTTCCGGTGAAATCGATATTGGCAAGGTTATAAAGGCACCCGATGAATTCGGTATCAAGCGACCAGCCATTGTACGCTCCATAATGGATGGAGCGCTAATGGTGGACTTTAACCATCCGCTTTCAGGACAAATATTAAAATTTGAGATCTTGATCAAGGACGTACAACCTGCCCCTGAAGGTGATGAGACTGAACACAAGCCCATTGAAAAGCCAAATTCCGCGACACAATGAGGTATCATCCTAAAATTTCATTCAGCCTGCATCCTACGCGCAGCCCTGAACATTAAGATGCAGCCCTTAGCCAGGATGTATTTTCACGGTAACTGCCATTGCCAGGGCGGACACAACGAGGTGTGAAAATATGCCACCGGAGACATTTTGCCTTTTGTCCAGGTATGTCCTTGTGTGTCCATGGCTAATCAAAGGATATCTTTTCGGATAAAAATTATGCAGTTTGCAGGCTTGTCGAATCGAAAGAAGCAGGGCACATTCCTTCCAAGAAAACCCACCCATGCTGTCCTGGGTATCATCCTGAAAGGATTGGGCGTAAAACTTCATCCATAATTAGGAGATATAAGAATATATGGAAACAGCCATCAAAGGTGCGGGTCTTTGGAAGATATATCAAAAGGTGCAGGAGGATATACCCCTAAGTCGGGAGGATGGATTGAGATTGTATGCCAGCAAGGACATCCCGGTCATAGGATTTCTGGCCAACATAGTCAGGGAACGCCTGAACGGCAATAGGGCCTATTATGTCTACAATCAACACATAAATTATTCGAACGTCTGTACGAATCTATGTAAGTTTTGTGCATTTGGAAAGGAAAAGGGCCATCCTCAGGCCTATGAGATGGGCATAGATGAAATAATTGAAAAGATAAGGGAAAGAAAGGACGAACCCATCAAGGAGGTACATATAG
>WFZW01000176.1 GCA_015489365.1 Deltaproteobacteria bacterium
ATTAAATCCTATTCAATCTATTCGAAGATGCCTTTTTGATTTGGCCATGGGCACACATGGACAAAGGGCAAAAGTTTCCAGAGACGCATTTTCATGCTTCGTTGCAGCTGCCTTGGAAGTAACTGTTTCCGTGAAAATACAATGCCCTTGCCTATGACCGGCCGCAAGACCAACCATTTATTTTGATTTGGATGCACTGCCCGGCACACCACCAGTAGTCGACCGGGAGCCACCAGTCTGATTCGCTCCTACCGAGGAGGAGCGCGCCTTTTCAGGTTCGGCGCCAGTCGTGGTTTTCTCCTCATTTGCCGTGGGCTCGGACACCTTTGGGCCGACCTTTTCCTTGCCAGGAACCACATTGGCGGCCGGTGCAGTAACCTCAACACCTTGCATTACTGACCCGCCAGTCCTGTGGGCTGCAAGATATGTCAGGCCAAGTGATGTTATCATGAAGATAACCGCCAGGACAGTGGTTACCTTATTGAGGAACGTGGCAGGTCCGGCCCCCCCAAACACGGCCTCGCTAGAGCCAAAAACGGCCCCGATTTCAGCCCCCTTACCCTGCTGCAACAAGACGGTCAGCACCAGCAAGGCACAAACTATTATATGAACCACCACGACAAATGTATACATCTACTGAGAATACCTCAAATCTCTATCCCTGCCCGGCCCGCTCTATAGGCGCTTCAGGAAACATTTTACCTTTTGCCCATGTGTGTCCGTGGCCAAATCAAGGCCAAAGCCCTGCGGCCCTGGTGATTACTTACTGAACGCAACCCTGTACTATAGCCGAAAAACTTGCAGCTTCAAGGGAAGCCCCTCCCACAAGTACACCGTCTACATCCGGCAGCATCATGAGACTTGCTATGTTGTCCGGTTTAACGGAGCCACCATACAATATTCGAATTTGGTCTGCAATACCGGAATCATATCTGGACTTAAGCCAGTTACGCATAAATTCATGTGCTTCCTGGGCCTGTTCCGGGCTTGCAGTCTTACCCGTCCCTATGGCCCATACGGGTTCATAGGCAAGGATCACCCTGGTGATCTGTTGAGGGGTTACATTGTCAAGGCCTCCGTTCAACTGAAAGTCAAGAATCCTAGTGGTCAAATCATCTTCTCTCTCCTCAAGGGTCTCACCTATACACAAGATGGGGCTCAATCCATGATCTAATGCGGATTTCATCTTCTGGGCAATCAAGGGATTGTCCTCTCCAAAGATATGCCTTCGCTCTGAATGCCCGAGAATAACATATCTTGCCCCTACCTCTTTTAACATGACAGGGGAAATCTCCCCTGTGTACGCCCCCTGCTCGGCATAGTGCATATTCTGTCCAGCTATCGATACGATATCACTTAGCTCGGCAATTGCGTCACTGGCCTCCTTCAATGCGGTAAACGGAGGCGCTATTATTATCTCACATCCAGTGATACCATCTATTTCAGGCAGAAACCCCTTGAAGAAGTCCCTGGTTTCATCAATGGTCTTATGCATCTTCCAATTGGCAGCGCATACCGGGACACGACCTTTATCAACCATAAGCGCCTCCTTTTCCCTTAAGCCATTTTTACCCTTAATGTATCTTGGTGCCGCATCTCTCAAGTGCCTCTATCCCAGGCAATTCCTTACCCTCCAAGAGCCTTAAGAAGGCCCCCCCACCTGTGGACATATATGAAACGTTATCCTTTTCCCCTGCCATAGCCACTGCATGGTCAGTATCGCCGCCCCCTATGATACTCAAGGCATTGCTTTGCCCAACGGCATGTGCCAGGGCCTTTGTGCCTCCACTGAAGGCCTCTACCTCGAAGGCCCCCATAGGACCATTCCATACAATAGTTGCCACGTCACGCAACGCCTCCTCAAACAGGGTGATGCTGGCTGGCCCGATATCAAGGGCCATTTTGCCCTCTGGGATCTCCTGGCAGGTCACGGCCTCGACAGGAGAATTGGGTCCTAGTTCATCGGCAACAAGGCAGTCAACCGGCAGGTAAAACTTCACGCCTCTTTTTGTCGCCAAGGCCATTATGCCCCTGGCGGTGTCCAGTAGATCATCCTCCATTAGGGACCTACCAACATCAAGCCCTGAGGCTGCAAGGAATGTATTGGCCATGGCACCACCTATAATAAGCTTGTCTACCTTTCGTAATATGTTCTCTATTGCACCAAGCTTGCTGGAGACCTTGGCCCCCCCAAGTATCGCAACCAGAGGCCTTGCAGGGTTTTCCATGGCCTTGTTGAAGTAGGACAATTCCTTTTTAAGAAGGAGACCTGCTCCGCATTCCTTTACAAATTCGGGCACACCCACAACCGATGCATGGGCCCTGTGCGACACCGCAAAGGCATCATTGATATAGACATCGGCAAGGGTGGCAAGCTCCTCTGCAAATCCGGGATCATTGGCCTGTTCCTCTGGATGATACCTGAGATTCTCTAGCAGGATGCACCCACCCGGCTTCATTGTCTCCACCAATGTCCTCACCTGCTCACCCACACAATCCGGGGCAAGTGGAACATCCATGTTAAGGATTTCTCCCAGAAGGGTTGCTACCGGTCTAAGGCTGTACCTGGGATCCTTTTTTCCCTTGGGTCTACCAAGATGTGAGCACAGAATCAGCATGGCACCTGAATCCACAGCATATTTTACGCTTGGAATAGCAGCCCTCACGCGATTATCATCGGTAACGTTTCCCTTATCATCCAGAGGAACGTTGAAATCCACCCTCATCAAGACCCTTTTACCGGCCAGAGAGAGCTCGTCAATAAATCTCATACCAACCTCCTTCCTCTTAGGCCAAGCCTTTATCCGGAAAGGATCTTAGCTAAAGGCCAAGGAGTTAACTGCAATTCATCGTAATGATCCCTTCAACCTATACAGTTGAAGCCGCTGGCTATCGGTTCACCGTATGGAAGGACCGATCCAGGATACTTTCCGTATCTGTTTTTTTATGATCAGAGCATTGAATCGGCCACAGAGACGATCCTATCCCCAAGCATATTGGTATAGCTACCCAGTTCGTTGTCATACCATCCATAGACCACCACCTGGGTGACTGGTATCTTTATCAATTCACAGGTCATATTTTCCAATGCGCCACCACCTTCTAACGTACAGGCCAGACGAGGATCCACGTTTATCACCGCTGTCCGGGTGTGGGTCTCGGTACCTTCAATGATACTGGCAGCAGCAGGCACACCTATTATGTCGGAGGAGACGTGTTGCTCCTCTGTGAATATGAGGTGATCACTCATGGGGCCCTCTGCAGCCCTCTGATAGATGCTGTTTATCAATTGGCGATTGACAGGCTTTTCCAGGCTTTCATCCTGGATGGTCATGACAAGAACTATCAGGGAACCGGTATTGGTGGGGATCCGCACGGATTCAGCAATGAAACCGATATTTTTCATCTCCGGGATAACCAGGCCGAGTGCCTGGGCAGCCCCTGTGGTTGTGAGGATGATGTTGTTTATTATGCTGCGGTTTTTCCGCAAATCCTTTGCCCCTGCCTTCGGAAGACGGTCTAGTACCACCTGGCTGCCGGTTGCGGCATGTACTGTCACCATGGATGCCGAAAGGATCCTATTGGCCCCAAAATGATCCAGCAAAGGCTTGACCATGTAGGCCAAACAGGTAGTAGTGCATGAAGCCGCCGATATTAAGACATGCCTTTCAGGGATATAATCGTCTTCATTGATTCCCATTACCGTGGTGACCGCATCCTCTGGCATCCCCGCAGCCTTGTCTTTAAACTTAAAGGGGGCTGAGAGAATCACCTTCTCCGCCCCTGCCTCTATGTGCCCTCTAAGGCTTCCCTTCGGATCATCACCAGGGGCTATAGGATCCCTGAACACACCCGTTGTATCCACAACCAGCCTTACATCATGGGCAGCCCAGTCAATCCCCTTTGGATCACGGCTCTGCCTTAGTATCGTCACGGGTATCCCGTCTATCAACATCGTACCCTTGTCCTCATCCAGATTCTCAATAACCCTTGGACACCTATGGCCATAAAGATAGGCGCCAAGTCTTCCATAGGTACTGTCCTTTTCAATCGCCGCGGCCATATCCTGAAGGCCAGAGCCCACTTGTCTTCCTATGTTGATGACGATTTCCTTGAAGGTACGCCTACTGACATGGTGCCACAGGCTGAGCTTACCGATCCTGCCAAGGCCATTGATACCTAATTTCATTGGGCGTGGTTGTTCTCCTGCTGTTACCATTCATTTCCTCCCATTTATGCAGTGAAATATAGATGATCATATAGTTCCAAAAAACCGCACCTTATCTATCGTGTACCATTTTACCGTAAAAATACAACCCCCAAATCTTGGTGCGATTCCTCACTTTAAACCTTCATGCAGCCCCAGGGGATGGACTGCATGAAGGTTTTATCCGAAAATGCCCTTTTGATTTGCCACGGGAGTACGTCCCCACTATCCCGGCCTCTAGCATTCCTTGTACCTGACACCCTATGACTAGATATGGATAGCAAATTTTCGGCATCCCATGGATACAGATCGTTTCATATCAATGATGCGTTCTCCTCAACCTTTGTAGGATGACGCCCCTTGTAAACCGACCCGTTGCGCCCATCTATACTTAGAAAGTCACCGGAACGAATTATAATCCCTTGGATCTTTGCCATGTTTCTATTTTCATATACCTGTAGCTGATCGCAGCCTACCACGCAGGTCTTATCCAACCTGAATGCCACAATGGCTGCATGGGAGGTCTGGCCACCCTTGGCGGTCAAGAGACCATCAGCAGCGGAAATTTCCCGGATATCATCGGGCACCGTGTCCGAGCGTATTAATATGAGATTTTCACCAGGCTCCTTCTTTCTCATAAGTTCGATTTCCTCAAGTGTAAAGACCGCCTTGCCGGACAGGGCCCCACCGCTTACACCAATACCTCGGGAAAGGTAACTTGCCTCCAGTTCATGGGATGGAACAAAGACATTTATCGTCCCCCGCTTCTTCGTGGTCATATCCCTGCTCTGAAGTATAAAAAGTTTGTCTTCCTCCGGCCCTTCGAAGGTGAACTCGATCTCCTGGGGGGTCCACCTTTTTTTATATATCAAGTGCTTAGTGTACGATAAGAGCGCATTATATATGTGGGGGAACCTCTCTTCCATGCTAAGATCCGCATCAAGCCCCAATGCCTCCTTCTGCTCTATGGAAATAGGATGGGTCGAAACGAGTCCGCTTACGATATCTTCGCCCTGATTGCCAGACGTGTAATCACCCCAAAGACATACGCGATCGAGCTTCCGATATGGATTGGCCGTAAAAACCACGCCGGTACCAGATGACTCGGATAGATTACCGTAACTCATGGACTGGACTATCACTGCCGTACCCCAATTGTCTGAAATTTCCATAATTTCCCTGTAGGCCTTGGCCTTTTCTGAATTCCATGAGCCGATCACCAGACGTATGGAAACCAACAACTGCTCAAACGGATCCTCCTCTAGCGCAATGCCTTTTTCCATTACAGCATCCCGATATGCAAGTGCCAGCTCCTTCATCTGCATCCCTGTAAATTCCCTTTTTTGCTTAACCTTGTAGAGCCTCTTGTGGGAACGCATGAGTTCTGTAAAGACATCACGACTAAGACCAAACGACATGGCCCAAGACTGGATAAACCGTCTGTAATTATCCCAGGCAAACCACTCGTTGCCGCTCTTCGTGGCAAGGCCCTTGATTGTATCCATATTACTACCCACATTGATGATGGTAGACATCATTCCAGGCATGGATATGGCTGCACCGCTTCTGACCGATAACAGGAGTGGATTGTCTGGGTTACCGAACTTTCTGCCGGTCCGGGTCTCTATCTCCCTCAAGCCCCGCCTCAACTGTCTACAAAAGTCCCTGTATGCACTGGGGAGTTTTTGAAACAGGGAATAATACCTGTACACCTCGGTTGTCACTATTATACCAGGGGGAACGGGCAAGCCTTCCTCGGCCAAAAGAACCAGGTTAAACCCCTTGTTCCCAAGCTGTATCATGTTCCTGGTCCGTTTCTTGGGCCTGTGGACAGAACACAGGTCCTGAGCTGGATCATAGCTCAACAACAGGTCCACCTCCTCGGGGTTCAAGAGTTCCTTTTGTTCCCGGAGCACCTGATAGACCCTACCAATGAAGTTGTCCAGATGCTGAAGCCCGAATGTGGAGGAGATAAGTTCCCTAAGAAAACGCTCGGTCACCTGGTGGAACAGATGGGTGTCCAAGACACGGGCATGATTCCCGGACACATATTTCGGCAACAGTTGGCCAGGCCCCAACTGGCGTATAATCTTGGCCAGATTATCCTGGTGGGGGCTCAGGTAGTAGACATAGATCATGTCCTTGACCCCCTCTGAAAGCCCCTTCACGATATCGAGATACTGGGAAAAGGAAAAACGTCTTACCCCAAGGGACTTTTCCAGCAATGTAAGATAGGTTGAAAATTTCTTCGAATATACGCCGTTAAGCTGAACGGCCCTCCAGAAGAGTTTGAGGCCCTTAAGGATATTTACAAAGGTAGTCTTTGTTATAAATGGCACCTCCGTCTCGGCGATAAGCCTTTCGAAATAGACGTTGGCAAGGTTTTCAAGGCGAAATGTCAGCCCCAGGGCATCAAATTTCCTTTCATGGTAATGCCCATACATGGAGGGAATATCTGCGGCAATATGCCGCTTGTGGTATATGTCTTCCTTGACCTCGAAGGTTTCCTTACTGAGGATTATGTCCTTTAACTTCTCAAGTTCCTTTAGGATTACATCGAGGCAATACCCTGGCTTGTCCGTTTCAATCGCTGCAAGTACCTTTTCAAGCCCTTCAAAACCGAGTTTCTTGGCCTCCTCCAGGTGATGCCGGATCTCCTGGGTACCCAATTTGTATTTCATGGTCTCCAGGCTGTACATCTTGATCAACAACTCTAGCCGGCGTCTTTCATAGGGAGGAACATCGCTCACCTGCGCGAGTATCTGCGAAAGCTCCTCCTCTGGCATGTTCAGCAACCTATCAAGGTTATGCGCAAACGGCTCCAGCCCCAAGACCTGAGCCAAATGCCTTACTAGTTTATGGACATGATCCACATAGGGCCCTTGGATAGGTATCTGCTCCAGTATTTCAGGGGCCAGAAACGGCCTGAGTCCTTCCTTTTGTTTGCTGTACCAGAAACACAGGATGGCCTCGATAAAATCGACTATCAGGTTGTTGCTCTCGACATGGCTTTGCTTTCTCAAAAAGTGGATGAGTATATCCCTCCTGTGGGATATCTCATCTAGTTCCGTGGATACATCCCGCAGAAGCCCCTCTGCACCTATCTCATTGTAATATACCGGAAGAACCTTGGTGAATTGTTTGACAAGGTTGTAGATTGGCCCTATATCGCAATTTAAGAGCCTGCTGATATCCCTTTGGAACAGATCAGTATCCTTTATACATGTGCCGGCAAGCTTGAGATTTATAATCAATGCAGACAGCAAGGTGCTACAGACCTTGGGTTTCTGGCATACCAGGTTCAACCACACCCTTATGTTCTGGAGATGGGCTGGGTTACACAGTATATGCCATTCGGTATCTACTCCCCTTACACCTGGTGTCTGAAAACCAAAATCCACCACCAGATCCAGGAACAACTCTATGAGCCTGGTATTGTTCCTGCTGAAGATCTCAAGCCCCAGGGTCTCTATGCACTGGAGAGCGGTCCTGGGAAAGTGTCCAACCTGCTGTTTGAGCAAAACAAAGCTTCTGGCCAACACCTCCTGGAGCTGTTCAAGATCTGCAGTCCTGATAAGGCAAACCAGATTGCGGTTGATCTGGCGAAGCACCTCTTCATGGATCTTTGCAAGCCCTTCCATTTCCACCAGATGGAAAAGAAAAAGGAGATGAAGCCCTACCTCATCCCCTGATGTATTGGAATTTTCGGAGACCACTGCCGGGGATTTGCAGGATATCCGACCAAGCGCAAGGGCAATCTCCTTGTAACTCCTTACGATATCCAGGTAGCCTGGAAGATTCGAAATCTCGAGCGCTGTCTCTTCATCAAGGGGCCTGCCAGAAAACCTGTGCAGCTCTTCGAGGTATCCCTGCAACTGGCTATGTGAGACTGGTTTCAATAGCTCCCTTACAGCGCGCAACTCTTCCCTGGAAGTTCGAAGGGCATATTGTCCCTTTACCCTTTCCAACCATGCCAAAGGATCCTCAAGACCCAACCAATATCGGTAGGAGACCTCCCGAACGGTCATAAGGATACGACATGCTGTCTCCCAAAAACCTGAAGGCACATCGTGACCTGATAACCTGCTGGAAACCTTCTTGATTATCCTGGCCAGCGGATGGAAGCTTGTAGCCAATGCCTGACATACGGTATCGTCAACCGTGTTGAGTTGCCTGAAGATATCCTCTATCGCAGGAAGGAGGCTTACCAGCTTTTTCGTTCCAATGGATTGAACAACCTTTTCGATAAAGGCAAGAAGACCGTCTGCTGCCTGTACCTTCTGTGCCTCCTGCGGGGCTTCATATATCACCCCTAGAAAGGTTTCCATCAAAACCTTTATGGCCTCAACCCCTGTGGGGGAACGCTGATAGGTTGCCAGGTTCTTTAGGGCAAACGACCTGAGTTCCGGTATAACCACATCCCAGTTCCTGAATGGATGGTGTAATTCGAAGAGGAGATGATCTGCCTGTTTCAACACGCCCTGGTAGTCCGCTACCGCATTCCTTAAGACATCGAACCTGGGATCGATTTCTATCTGATCCACCGCGGTGACCGCAAGATTTACCTTGAGGGCCTTTGATTTTTCTAACATCTTTAGATCGTTATGTCTGATCAACCAGCAATGGCATCAAAGTGCCTTTTGTGCCTCCATATGGAGTATTAAGTCCAACAATCGGTTGGAATAACCCCACTCGTTATCGTACCAGGCCATTATCTTAATCAGCTTGTCCTTGATAACCTTCGTACACTGACCATCGACGATGGATGACCTTGGATCCATAACAAAATCACTGGATACAAGGGGTTCATCCGTATAGCCTAAAAACTTATTAGTAGCGGCTTTTAGCGCATCATTGACCTCTGGAACGGTTGCCCTGCTTTCCAACTGAACCACAAGATCAACCACTGATACATCCGGTGTGGGAACACGTACTGCCAGGCCATCAAACTTACCCTTCAAGGCTGGTATCACCTTGCTTACCGCTGCAGCTGCTCCAGTTTTGGTAGGTATCATGTTTACTGCTGCTGCCCTTGCCCTCCTCAAATCCGAGTGGGGAAAATCCAGCAGCCTTTGATCGTTGGTATAGGCGTGAACCGTGGTAACCAAGCCACATACAATGCCAAACCTATCCATAATCACCTTGGCAACCGGGGCCAGGCAGTTGGTCGTACACGAGGCATTAGATATGATGTGATGCTTGAGCGGATCATAATCATCCTCATTAACACCCATCACAATGGTAACATCTTCGTCCTTTGCCGGTGCGCTTATTATCACCTTCTGGGCCCCTGCCTCCATATGTCCCTGGGCCATGGGCGCCTCGCGAAACCTGCCGGTCGCCTCGATAACGTATTCTACACCTGCCTCACGCCAAGGTATCTTTGATGGTTCCCGGAAGGCCGATACCTGGATCTGTCTTCCGTCGACCACTATTGTGTCATCCTCAACCTTCACATCTGGATGAAAGGTCCCCATGACAGAATCATACTTGAGGAGATGGGCCAGGGTCCTTATGTCGGTCAGGTCATTAATCGCCACTATTTCTATTGGCTCAAATTCCTTATACAGCCTGGAGGCCCTAAACACGTTCCTACCTATGCGGCCAAAACCATTGATTCCTACCTTGATAGCCATTTCTTACCTCCTGACAAAAAGCTAAAACAGATAAAAGGAAAGGGCAAAGCTCCTTGATTGAAATACCCATGAACTTACCTGGTGAAACCCACTCCCCTCGTTCCTGAACGAATTGATCGAAGATCCCTGGGGATATTCAACCCCTTGATCAATACTATGTTGTGAAAAACGCCAAGTCAATGAGACCAGGGTCCTTATGTCCATATAGCCTTGTTCCGCTCTAAGAAAAGGCGCAGCACTAGAAATCAAGCACCATGACCACCTGCCCCTTCATCATGGAACCAACGACAAACCTGAATCCCAAGCCTTCATAGAGGCGTATGGCTGGCTGGTTGATATCGCCTACATCGAGAACCGCCCTGCGTATTCCCTGCCTGAGTCCATACCTCAAGGCAGCCGTAAGCATGAATCTTCCGATCCCCATCCTGCGATATCTTTGGGCTACAGTAAGGTTGAGTATGTATATCTCGTCTGGCAGGAGCCGAAAACATATATAACCCGTCAAATCCTTCCTGTCCTTGGCAACCGACAACCATACGCGAGATCCCCGTGCCCTGTTGGCCATCTCGTTCAGGAAACCATTAAGGGACCATGGCGTCCCGTGGGAGAGTTTCTCTATCTCCTCCAACTTGGCCGCATGTCTAGGCCAGGCCCTCTCCAGCATACAAACGGGATGGACCCGAATCAATGGAAAGGGGATATTGCAACACATGAAAAGGCAGGGGAGATCAACGCTTTAGTATTTCTGTGGCCTGGTTTATACTCTTTCGGCCATATGATACCACGGCGTGTGCCACCTCCTCTAGACCCTGGTCCTTATCCCTGCATTGAGACAACTTGATCAACATCGGAAGATTCATTCCAGTAATCACCTCGACCCTGTTTTCTTCGAGAAACGAAAGGGTCATGTTGGCCGGGGTCCCTCCAAACATATCGGTCAAAACCAGGACCCCTTGTCCGGAATCCACCCTTTTTATGGCCTTCTTTATATCGGCTTGGATATCCTTGATGTGGCGGGATGGATCGATCGTGAGGGCCTCTACCTGGGGCATTTCACCCACTATGAACACAGTAGTTTGCAACAATTCCTCTGCCAGCCTTCCATGGGCTGCAAGCACCACTCCAACCATCGGTCAACCCTCCAAGTTGAGATCTCTATGTGTAACGATAACCTCTTCACCTGCCTCGACAAATATATCCTTCAGCCACTCGATGATGGATACGCTCCTGTGTCTTCCACCTGTACATCCAACTGCAATCACGAGATAAGACTTACCCTCCCTTTTGTATCGTGGGACCAGATATTCCAAGAGGTTTCTGGTGTGTTTCATGAACTGCCTTGAATCATCGTTGTTTAACACGAAGCTCTTCACCTTCTCATCACATCCACTAAGTGCTTGAAGTCCTGGTTGAAAATATGGATTAGGGAGAAATCTGACATCAAGGACCAGGTTGGCATCTGCAGGCACCCCGTATTTAAAACCAAATGACAGCAGGTGTATAACCAATTTATCCAGCCTGTTCCTAGGTGAATAGAGGTCGAAGATGGTCCTCTTCATTTGATGGACGTTGAAATTCGAGGAATCCAACACCTTGTCCGCCACCTCCTTTAGTCCTCTCATCCTTTCTCTCTCAAGCCTTATCCCTTCCTTTATATCACCCCTGGGTAACAAGGGGTGCTTCCTGCGTGTCTGGCTGAATCTTCTTATAATGACATCGTCTTTGGAATCGAGGAAAAGTATCTCAAGGTGGAAACCACTTTCGGAAATCTGGGTGAAGATAGAGCGGTATTGATCCAGAAAGCTTTCCTCCCTCACATCCATGACCAAGGCCACCTTGGTTGGATTGCGGGATGCATTTTCCGTAAGGGACAAGAATTCGGGAAGAAGGGCAATGGGCAGATTGTCCACACAAAAGTAGCCCATATCTTCAAAGGCCTTGAGGGCTGTACTCTTACCGGAACCAGACATGCCAGTTATTATGACGGTCTGGACCTTTCTATGCCTTGAATTTCCAGACACTAGTGAACCGTAGCCTGATCCTTTAACCTGAGAAAGGCCCGCGCGGGCCCAATTGTTGTTTCAAGAAGATCGCCATCACCCTTGCAATTGATGCAAATTGGCAGCCTCACCCTACAGCCTGTCATCCAGGGTCTCTATGATCCTGCGTACCTCTTCCTGATCCCTTGCCCCTATCAGTCTTTCCACAGCACCAGGTATCTTGAGAAACCTAGATATCCTTGCCAGCACCTTAAGATACAAGGTGGCCGAATCGTCCGGGGCAAGCAACAAAAAGATGACCTTGACCGGCATCTTATCCACGGCATCAAAGGAAACACCTTCCGGTGAAACGGCAACAATTATTATCATCCGCTCAAGCCCAGGCAGTTTGCCATGTGGAATGGCAACCCCACCACCAATCCCTGTACTCCCCAGCTCTTCCCTGTCCCTCAAGACCCGGTAAACCGTCACTGCGGAAAGGGAGGAATCGACCTCTGCGGCCTTCTTTGCCAACTTCTCTAAGACATCCTCCTTGGAATCGGCCTGGACGTTGATAGATATGCAATCTTTACAGATATAATCTAATATTCTCAATTGGTTATGGCTCAATAAGTCCGAGGGTCCCGTCCTTGCGCCAATACAGGACATTGATCTCGTTGGTTTGGGCGTTGCGAAAAACCAGAAAGCTCCTCCCGAGTATGGTCAATTGATCTACTGCCTCATCAGGTGACATGGGCTTGGAATCCATTTTTTCCACCCTAATCACCTGAAAGGACTCATCCACCTCCTGTCCAGGCCCTTCTGGCGCGCCTTCTTGTCCTTGTGCTCCCCTCTTGCTGCGGATTTTTTCCCGAAATTTTCTGAGTTGCCTTTCTATCTTGTCGGAGAGCAAGTCGATGGCAGCCTTCATGTCATCCTGCTCCTCCTTGGCCGCCGCCCTTATCCCGTCACCAGTTACCACCACTTCAGCTATATTTCTGAATTTCTCCACGGACAGCACCACATTGACCACCATAGGGCCATCACTGTACTTTTTCAGCTTTTTGAGACGGTTTTCCGCATATTCTCTAAGTTCATCCGAATGATCGGTATGCCTGAAGGTCACATTTACCCTCATAAATATCCTCCCTGGGTTATTATTGAGATATGATTATTTCATCTTGGGACGCCTACGGCGGCTTGACGGCAGGATTCCCATGACATCCCTATACTTGGCCACGGTTCTGCGTGCGATCTTGATGCTGTCCTTTGCCAGGATCTCCATGATCTGTTTGTCGCTGTAAGGCCTTGTTGGGTCCTCTGATTCTATTAGTTTCTTTATGCGATCCTTTACACTGTGGGTGGCAACATGGGCCCCACCATTATCACGCGGAAGACCAGAACTAAAGAAAAATTTCAATTCAAAGATTCCCTGTGGGGTATGCACATACTTGTTGGTCGTCACACGGCTGATGGTGGATTCGTGCATGCCCACATCCTCAGCCACGTCCTTTAGTATCAAGGGCTTCAAATATGCAATGCCCTTATCGAGGAACTCCCTTTGAAATTTTACGATACTCTGGGTGACCTTGAATATGGTCTTTTTTCTCTGCTGTATACTCCGCATGAGCCACAAGGCAGACTTTAATTTGTCTTGTATGAATTCTTTTGCAGGGCCAAGCGTACCACCATTCTTTATGGCATCCCGGTAGAAAGAACTAATTTTTAGTGTAGGCATTCCTTCATCGTTCAGGGAGACCACATATTCATCATCCACCTTGTATACATATATGTCTGGTACTATGTAGTGGATATCCTCGCTACCAAAGGAACTGCCAGGCCTAGGTTCAAGATTGGTTATCACCTCAATGGCCTTCGCCACATCCTCCACGGAATAACCAGTGGCCTTCGCCATGGCCTGGTAGTTGTGAAGTTCTATCTGGTGAAGATGGTTGCTTATCAGCTCCCTTACAAGTGGTTCCTTGATCTTAAGGTGATCTACCTGGATTAGAAGGCATTCCCTCAGATCCCTGGCGGCAACACCCACCGGATCAAACTCCTGAACCCTCTTGAGCACCCTTTCCACGTCCTGTGTTCCGCACCCGGCCTCCTGGGCGATCTCTTCAACCGTGGCCTTGAGATAGCCATTATTATTGAGGTTGCCTATTATCAACGCCCCAATCTGCCTCTCCTGATCGGACAACCTAGCCATCCGAAGCTGCCACATCAGGTGATCCGTAAGATCAGAGGTCCTGGTCAATATATTCTCGTAATTAGGGGCCTCTTTCTGCTCAAATGAATAGGAGGGAAGCTGGGTCTTGTGATCATCATCCCAGAAATCCTGCCAGTTTACCTCCTGTAGCGCCTGTTTTTCCCAAGGGGTCTTTTCTTCCTCCGAGGAGGCCAGAGCAGGCATGGATTCCTCACCCCAAGGACCTTCTTCTTGAGGCTTCAGACGCTCCTCATCCCCTGTCAGGGTCTTTTCCTCAGCTGTACCTTCTTCGAGCACAGGATTGGATTCTAGTTCCTGATTTATCGTCTCTATTAATTCAATACGGGAAAGCTGGAGGAGTTTGATGGCTTGTTGCAGCTGTGGTGTCATTACAAGCTGCTGAGCCAGTTTGAGATTTTGGCGAAGTTCTAGTGCCATATACTGTTACTAAAGCTTAAAATCATCTCCTAGGTATATTTTTCTTGCTATGGAACTGGTTGCTATATGTTCCGGATCCCCTTGTTCAATTACCTTTCCTGAACTAACAATATATGCGCTGTCACATACAGTCAAGGTTTCCCTAACGTTGTGATCCGATAGAAAAATTCCTATGCCTCTTTCTTTTAGCCCTGAAATAATTCCCTTCAAGTCTGCAATAGCCAAGGGATCGACGCCTGCAAAGGGCTCATCAAGCAAGATAAAGGCCGGATCGGTTGCAAGCGCTCTCATAACCTCTACACGTCTCCTTTCACCACCCGAGAGGGAATATGCCTTCTGATCCGCCAAGTGCCCCAGGCCCATTTCTTCCAGGAGTGTATCTGTTCCCTTTTCTATCTCAACAGGATCAAGGCCCCTTGTCTCAAGAACTATTCTCACATTATCGGCAACCGAAAGCTTTCTGAACACTGAGGCCTCCTGGGGAAGATAGGTGATTCCCTTGCGTGCCCTTTCATGCATGGGTAGGGCGGTTACGTCCTCGGAATTAAGCATCACCTTACCACTATCAGGACGTACTAGCCCTGCAATCATGAAAAAGGTCGTGGTCTTCCCTGCGCCATTGGGGCCAAAAAGGCCCACTATTTGGGAGTCTTCAAGGGATAGACTAACCCCGTCCACTACGGGACGACCCTTGTAACTCTTCTGCAGATTCTCTGCCTTTAGTATCGCCACCCTGCCATTCTTCTCCGATCATTCAGATGGATATACTATTGCCTCTACCTTTTCGTGTTTTGAGCCTTCGACAACGCTTCTATCTTCATTCAAGAAAAGTGTTATCCTATCTCCACTTACCCGGTTGGGACCCTGGGTTACCTGGGCTGAACCTAACAGTATTATCTTTTCATGTCTCTTATCATATACGGCCTTGGCCCCGGTTCCGACCCTGCCGGCCTGGACTACCTTTACATGCCCGGTTGCGACAATCCTTTGGAGCACCTTTTTTCTCTTTTTATCACCTGTTGTGGCCTTCTTCTTCTCGTAAAAGACCTCCAGTCGGTCTGCATGTATCGTTAAATCACCCTTTTTTGCCACCACGTGGCCGGTAAATACCACAGTACCTGCCTTCTCTGATGCCTCCATATGATCGCTACTGATATGAATAGCCACTGAAGCAGATTTGCCTGCCTCCCCCTTGGCAGCCAATGCACCCTGGCAGGCAGCAAGATGCACAGTTCCCAAAAATAATAATGTGCATACCAACTTCATAAAGGCCCTTGGTCTACCGTATGTTCTTGGACAATAGATTCGCACTTGTGTCACCCTTACAGAGATCCCTTTTCAACATCTTCTTTATAGTTCAATTTCACCCTGCGGCAGGATTGATGACTGCCTGCCAACAGACAACTTACCACTTTTTAAATCATACCTCATGCCGTGCCCATTGAGTACCAATCCGTTTACGTCTTCGATGGTTACCTTGTCCCGTGTCCAGATCGACATCTTCGCCTGGCTGTAATTGAGACTGGTAGTATGGAGCACAAATCCGTCCTGGGAATGAACTACCACATGGCCATGCACCTTCAAAGAATCCTTAGATATGAAATACGTTCCATAATCGGCGGTCACACGCACCTTTCCACCCTCTTCAGGGTAGAAGGTCATGTCAACACCTTTAAATTCTATTATATCCTTATCCTCAAACAACCGGGCCTGGGTCGATCTCAGGGACCAAAGTCGCCTATTTCCTATATGTCGTTGATAGCTTACACCTTCAAGTACGAGGTCAGCCTTCAAATGACCCAACTCGGTACTCCAAGGATTTGATGAAGGGCCAAAGCCTCCCCAGGGTCTCCAGAAAATCAACAGGAGCAAGGTCACAACAAGACCCCATAGGATATATACCCAAACTTTCATTCAGCCCGTATCCTTCACGCTGCACCTCCCAGGGAATGAAGTACAGCCCATATGGGTACTGTATTTTCAAGATAAGACACCTTCAATGTTTGTGCGGGGACCCGTGTGGCATAAGCGGTAGGCCAAAAGAGGAAGACACATGGGATGTCGACAGATATCGGTGTGACGGTCTCTTGGGAAACAACCATTTTGTTCAAGACAAAGGCAAAAAAACGATAAGGATGTGGCAATCCTGGAGGATTTGGACATTTTTTTACGATGAAAACACATTTTCTAGATAAAAGGAACGGTTTCCTATGGGACCTAGAATATGGATCTTGACTATGATACATCTTGCCTGTCATGTACAGGTAGGAGGAATTAGTGTTTCTCAAGATATGACGCCAAGGCCCCTTTCCATTCGTCCTTTGCCTTTAGAATTAACTCACAAACTTCTCGCACGGCACCGAAACCGCCAGACCTGGAGGTCACATATACCGCATAGTCGGCCAGGGGCTCCGCTGCGTTCCTCACGGCTACGGGGAATCCTACCCTTTTCAAAAGGGGTATGTCTACCCAGTCATCCCCTATGTAACCAACTTCGGAATCGTCAATCTCCATATCGGACTTCAATTTTTCATAGACCTCTATCTTGTCAGAGACCCCCTGAAAGACGCTGGCTATACCAAGCTCCCGACATCTCAACGCAAGGGCCTTGGAAGAACGCGAGCTGATGATTGCCAGGTCAACACCACCCTTTGTCAACAGCTTGAGCCCAAGGCCGTCATGGACGTGGAAGGCCTGGACCTGCTCACCACTGGATGTATAGACAATCCTGCCATCGGTCATGACCCCATCCACATCCAGGATCAACAGACGAACAGCCCTGGCCCTTTTCAAAAGGAGCTTTTGATCAATCGATCCCATCCTCGCTGACCTGCCTTATCCTGGAGAGTTGTTTCAACAGCCTTGCAGCATCTTCCAACGCCAGGCTATTCGGGCCATCGCACAACGCCTTGTCAGGATCAGGATATACCTCCATAAAAACCCCATCTACACCAGCCGCCACAGCGGCCCTTGCCAATACCGAAACAAACTCTCTCTGCCCGGATGAACAGCCCTGGCCCCCACCTGGCAACTGGACACTGTGGGTTGCATCGAATATTACTGGTACACCAAACGACCTCATGATGGGAAGAGAGCGCATATCGACCACCAAGTTGTTATAACCAAAACACGACCCTCTCTCGGTCAGAATTACCTGTCGGCCGCCTGCCTCCTTTACCTTTGAAAGCGCATACCTCATGTCCCATGGTGCCATGAACTGGCCTTTTTTTATATTGACCGGAAGCCCGGTACGGGCCGCTGCCACGAGTAGATCCGTCTGCCTGCAAAGAAAGGCCGGAATCTGGATACAGTCGAGCACCGGGGCCACCTCCTTGGCCTGAAGTGGATCATGGATGTCCGAAAGGACCGGGACACCAAGGCGCCTCTTGACCTCCTGGAGCATCTCCAGCCCCTTATCGATGCCAGGACCACGGTAGGAATCTATAGAGGTTCTGTTGGCCTTGTCGTATGAGGCCTTGAAACAATAAGAAAACCCGACCGATTCCGCAGCCCTGGCCATGAATTCACCAATTTCTAGGGCCGTCTCCAACCTGTCCAGGACACAGGGGCCTGCGATCAAAAGCATGGGCTTACCAGTGCCCACTTCGATACCAGCCTTATTTATCGTCTCCATATCTTGATGCCCTTTCAAGAAAGATCTCCGCTAAGGGTATAAATGGCAACCGCTATTCTCGGGGCAGGATACAACGAAGCATGAAAATGCACCCCTAGAAACATCTTGCCCTTTGTCTACGTATGTACTTGTGTGTCCATGGCCAATCAAAAAAGGGGTAACGCAAGAGGATACGGGTGAAGGTTTGGGATCATGTATTCAATTTTCTTTCCAAGGCCGCCTGAATGAATGCCTTGAACAGTGGATGGGGTTCAAGGGGCCTTGACTTAAATTCTGGATGAAACTGGCATCCCAAAAACCAGGGATGCTCCGGCAGCTCTACTATCTCCACCAACTCTTCATTGGGACTGAGCCCGGAAAGCATAAGTCCGGCAGCGGTCAGGACGTCCCTATAGGAATTATTGAACTCGTAGCGATGCCTATGCCGTTCAAAGATCTCTTCCTGGCCATAGGCAAGGAATGCCTTGCTTTCAGGACGCAGACGACAAGGATAGGCCCCAAGACGCATTGTGCCTCCCAACTGGCTCGATTCATCACGCCGCTGGACCTTGTCGGTCCGGTAATCATACCACTCCTTCATGAGGAATATTACCGGATCCGGGGTCGACGGTGAAAACTCGGTACTGTCTGCAAGGGGTAGGCCTGCCACGTCCCTGGCAAACTCTATCACCGCAAGCTGCATACCAAGGCATATCCCGAAAAATGGAACATTATTGCGCCTGGCATAACTTATGGCCTCAAGTTTCCCAGGTATCCCGCGCGATCCAAAACCACCTGGAACCAATATACCGTCTGCCTTTTGAAGCCTTCTTTCCAGGGTCTCTCCCCGGATCTCTTCGGAATTGATGAAATCGATAATCACCTCGGCACGGTTGGCAACCCCACCGTGAAACAGCGCCTCGTTAAGGCTCTTGTAGGATTCCCTCAGATTTACGTATTTGCCAACCATGGCGATGTTTACCGTGTGCTGGGGCTCGTTCACCCTGGTCATGAGATCTTCCCATGCAGTAAGTACCGGGGCACGGGTCCACATATTGAGGCACTCCACCACCCTTTCATCCAGGCCTTCCTTGTGGAACCTCAAGGGTACCTCGTAAATACAGTCGACATCCCTTGCGGTTATGACCCTGTCTTCCTTCACATCACAGAAGAGCGCTATCTTTGACTTGATGCTGGGTGAAAGGGTCATCTCGGTACGACACAAAAGTATGTCCGGATGTATGCCTATTGATCTCAGCTCCTTTACACTATGCTGGGTTGGCTTTGTCTTGAGTTCCCCTGCGGCCTTGATAAAGGGAACGTAGGTGACGTGTATGAAAAGGGAATTCTCCCTGCCAAGATCCCCCCTAAGCTGGCGGATGGCCTCTATGAAAGGCAGCCCTTCGATATCCCCTATGGTGCCCCCAATCTCTATGATGGCGATATCCGCCTCTCCATCGAGCTGCAGGACTGCCTGTTTTATCTCGTCGGTGACGTGGGGGATAACTTGCACTGTCCCTCCAAGATAATCACCCCTTCGTTCCTTTGTTATGACGCTATGGTAGATCCTGCCCGATGTGTAATTATGCCTCTGGCCGAGCTTCGCATGGGTATATCGTTCATAATGCCCAAGATCCAGATCAGTCTCTGCACCGTCGTCTGTCACAAAGACCTCACCGTGTTGGAAGGGGTTCATGGTTCCTGGGTCCACGTTGATGTACGGGTCCAACTTCTGAAGGGTTATAGAAAGCCCTCTGGCCTCCAGAAGCGCGCCCAGTGCAGCCGACGCAAGGCCCTTACCCAATGATGACAAGACCCCACCTGTAACAAAGATGAATTTAGTCCTCATGCTTAAAGATCCTAACTGTAAAAAAATAGCGGCTCTACCAGCCTTATCCCACCTTGCTCAATGGCAGACACCGCCTTTGGAAGCAGTTCCTCCGGGACCTTGAAGATCAATATGGCCTTCTTTGACTCTCCCACGAAGGCATAGGTATACTCAATATTTATATCGCTTTCTGCAAGGATCTTCACTACCCCGTAAAATCCCCCTGGCTCATCGTTTACCTCAACGGCAAAGACCTCCTGCTCCCGCAGGGTAAAGCCCCCTGATGCCAGGGCGGTTCTGGCCTTCTCAGGATTGTTTACTACAAGGCGCAAGATTCCAAACTCGGCGGATTCGGCCATGGAAAGTGCCCTTATGTTGATCCGTGCATCCATCAAGGTCTTTGTTACCTCGAGAAGCCGCCCCTTTCTATTCTCAAGGAAGATGGACAGTTGCTTAACTGCAAATTTGTTAGCCATACTACATCTCCTCCGCCTCTCTCTTGTCGATAATGCGCTTTGCCTTACCCATGCTCCTTTCCAGGGTCTTGGGTTCAACGAGTTTTACCTTCACGTTTATATACAACTCGTTTAACATCTCATTTTGGAGCCTTCTCTTTAATTCCTCAAGGGCACCAAGACCGTCGGCAAAGATATTTTCATCCACCTCTACCCATACCTCAAGTTTATCGAGGACCCCCTTCTTATCTACTATTATCACGTAGTTGGGTGTAATACCCTCCATCTTGGTGAGCACGTGCTCTACCTGGGAAGGAAACACATTGACACCGTTAACAATTAGCATGTCATCGCTGCGGCCCTTGACTGAATCCATAAATACCATGGTCCTTCCGCATGGACATGGTCCATGGTGAAGCCTTGTGATGTCCCTGGTACGGTATCGGATGATTGGCAAGGCCTGCTTTGTCACTGTAGTAAATACCAACTCTCCCTCTTCACCATAGGGAAGCACCTCGCCTGTATCAGGATCGATCACCTCTGGTATGAAGTGATCCTCAAAGATATGAAGATTGCCATGGGGACACCCAGCAGCAACACCGGGCCCAATGATCTCAGAAAGGCCATAGGCCTCAACATAGAGTATATCCCAGGCATCGCTCAAGGCATCACGAAGCCCCTGGGATGCAGGCTCTGCACCAAAAAAACCTACCCTTAGCTTGAAATCATTCCTGGGATCATAGCCTTCCTCCCTGGCCACCTCGGCCATGTGCAGCGCAAAAGAAGGTGTAGAGCAGAGGACTGTAGCGCCGAAATCCTTCATTAGAAGCAGTTGTCTCTTGGTAAAACCACCACTTGCAGGAACCACGGCAGCTCCAACCTTTTCGGCACCATAGTGAAAGCCAAGGCCTCCAGTAAACAAACCATAGCCATAGGCATTGTTGCATACATCACCAGGGCCGACATCGGCCATGGACATGGTCCTTGCCATCACCTCCTTCCAGACCTCCATATCATGACGTGTATAACCCACAACCGTAGGTTTACCCGTGGTGCCTGAGGAGGAATGAATCCTCACCACCTGGTCCATGGGCACTGTAAAAAGCCCAAAGGGATAGTGCGCCCTGAGATCCTGTTTGGTAGTAAACGGCAGACGTTTTAGGTCTTCAAGTGACCTTATTCCCTCAGGTTTTATCCCAACCTCGTCGAATTTTTCCCTGTAGAAAGGCACGAGGTTGTAAACCCGCTGGGCGGTTTCCCTAAGCCTCCTCAGTTGCAGTACCTCTATTTCCTCCTTGGGTGCGCATTCAATATCATTCCACATGAATCTTTCCCTCTTCGTTTCCATGTCGGCTTTACCGGCATGAACCCTAGAAAGAAAATAATATCTTCCAGGGAAGTAACAGTTTTGTATCTATATTAAAGACCCTTCTTGCCATAAAAAACATACGGGAACTTATATGAACATACAGTCCATATCCTTTGCCCTGTACCTCCATGGCATCCATATACTCCTCTAAGTCTGCCTAATAAGTGCGTTTACGATTGCCGCTGCCACCGGAGATCCCCCCTTCCTGCCCAGTGCTGTTATGTAGGGTATCTTGGCCTGGGAGGCCAACAATTCCTTGGATTCCTCTGCATTAACAAAGCCAACAGGAACACCTACAATCAGGTCCGGTGCAAAATCGTTCCTATCAATCAAATCCAGTACCTTTAACAGGGCAGTTGGGGCATTGCCTATGGCCACTATGCCAGGGGACTGCCTAGCACCAATGATCATGGCTGCAGCGGCCCTGGTTATGCCCCTGTCTGCAGCCAACTTCCGGCACTCTTCGCTGCTGATAGGCGTAACTACCCTGATATCCGAGACAGAAGATGCCCTAAGGGATATGCCAGCAGCCACCATGGCCACATCCGTCAATATGGGCTTGCCAGCCCTAAGTGCCGCAATACCGGAGCTGATCGCCGATGGATGAAAACGCAGATTCTTTCCAAAATCAAAATCGGCTGTTGCATGTATTACTCTGAGGACAATGGGCAACTGGCCGTCTTGATACGAATGTGGGCCTAGTTCCCTGGAGATGATCTCCATGCTCTTATCCTCTATCTGGGCCCCGCTAAGGCCCTGGTAAGGCAAGAAGGCGTCTCCTGTCATCTTTCTATTCCGCGTCTCGCCCTTATACCTTTATCAAAGTAGTGACGCACCTTTCTACACTCCGTTACGAGGTCGGCCCTTTCCAATATCTCCTCGGGTGCCCCTCTACCGGTAAGCACGAGCTCCACGTCCTGAGGCCTTTTATCTATAAATGAGACAACCTCTGCCAGGGGAAGGAGCCCAAGATTTATTGCAACGTTGATTTCATCGAGGACCACCATATCATATTGACCGGACAACATCATCCCCTTCGCCGTTGCAAGACCCTCCAAGGCCCTTTTTCTATCCTCTTTCGATGGCCTTCCACGCACAAATCTACCAGAGCCGAATTGAAGAATTGTAAGGGTGCTGTCGAGCTTTTTTAGCGCCTTGATCTCACTGAACTCACCCTTTTTTAGGAATTGTATCAAAAGCACCCGCCAGCCTGCCCCAAGTGCACGGAGGATTAAGCCCAGGGAGGCAGTGGTTTTTCCCTTTCCCTCTCCTGTGTATATCTGAATATAACGCCTTTTACCCGATGTCTCTCCCATGAGCTACCCATATCTAGTATTCCAACCCGCCCACCCAGTGGTCTCCATAGCATTTTGCTAACAAACCAAACGCTGCAGCCCAGGCCCTTAACGTGATACCCCGGGCATGAAGATATGGCCCTATAATACAGTATCTTCACGGCAACCATCATTCATGAAGCGGGCACAACGAAGCATGGAAATGCACTCCTTGAAACATTTTGTTTCTTGTCCATGTATGTCCTTGTGTGTCTATAGCCAAACAAAAACATTTTCAAAAAACCCGGGCCAATATGATAGACCCGGAATTGATAAGGCTATTGCTTTCTTTTAAATTTATCCGGTGTCAAAAGCTCAAAGGGGATCTTAAGCGGGTTGATGAAGACCCTTTTTAAGACCCCAGTGACGGCCTTGGCAGGCATCAAGGTAACAGACGGGTCCTGTGCCGGTCCCTTGACCTTTACAGGAATCGCTATCAGCATCTGTTGCTTACCACCCAGCGCCCTGCCCAATAGGGGCACCATAGATACGATTTCATCGACGGTCTTAAAAGGTGCCACAAGCACCACCAAATCCAAATCCCAATTGGCAAGGTCAACCGTTCCCACGGTATAGAGGTTTAGCCCCTGGCCCTTTATTTCACATTTTTCAATCTTCAAATGATTCGACTCTACCTTCCCTGTCAAGGTTGCATTTGAATATTGTAACCCAGACCTGAACAGATCCGGCACTCCGTCAAGGGAGATGAGATCCGTAACATTTATAACGCTGAAGACCTTGGCAAGAAACGACATGCGCCTTATGGTACCGTCTCGTGAAACCAAGTCTATCGAGCCCCTTTGCCAATCCCCGGGCAGTCCTTCCAAGGTGGCATTACACGAAAAGGATCCCTCCAAGGCGTCTTGGTCTACATGAAGGCAGGAAAAAAGATCCTTAAATTCAAGTGTCTTCTCTGTAGGGGTGTCAACCTGTACAGTAACCTTGCCCTTTGCCGGCCATGACTGCCAAGTTCCTGCCACATTCAACCCGCACAACATGCCACTTGACATCGTGACCTTCACCTTGCCGTCCTTGGTAACCTGCACATCCCCAGCCAGGTCACTAAAGGTATATGGAGGCAGGGATGTATTGTCCGGGGTGGAGGCCATTTTGGCCCTATGCTCCACATTGAAGGTAGAGATCTTGAAACCCAGCGTACCTTCAATCCCAAGCGTCCGATTCCCTTGGCCATGTCCCCCTGATATTTCACCTCCAGGTGCTGCCATATCCAGGCTACTCATTCCCATATTGGACAGCAGGCCCTCCAGGTCCTTCCATGACACGCGCTTTGCCTTGGCCATTAAATGGAACCTTACTACATCGTCTTCAAAAAGAACCTTTCCTGAAAGATCGACAAAGGATTTTCCCACATAGAAGGCACCTTTTTCGATGTCCATCTGCTGCCCCCTGCCTACGACCTTCAGGTGCTTGATGGGTAGCGGCATATCGCCAGGCCCCCAAACCCAAAACAGGTCCAATACCTCCACCGCCCCGTTGAAGCTGGAATCCATGGGCCTGCAAGAATCGTAACTCATCCCGAATGTGCCCTCGATTTCTCCGGCAAGCAAACGATTCTCAGCAAGGATCGCCCCTAGTGTCCTTTCGCTCACCCTGCCATTCCATGCCATTTGAAATCGCAGGCACCTCCCACGATGAACAACCAATGAAAGATCCGCCCTTTCGGTCCCCGATCTCACGCCTAGCCCTTGGAGAGAGAATTTTCCAGGGGATATGTTTAATTCTATGGATACCAGGATATCTTTATAGACCTTGCCAAAACCCAGGGTACCGGCAATATGTGAACGTTTACCTCCCCATGTCACCCTAAGCCCCTTCAACCTGCACGGAGTCCTTGGAAAATATAGGTCGGGTATCCAGTGATGGGCCCTGACCCATCCAGCAAGTGCATCGTTTAATACCCCGCTGATAGTAAGACTTCCCTGCCAATCCGCCCAAAACCTGTGACTAAGGCCAGCCCCTATGGAAAGCTGAGTCCCTGCCACCTTGCACCTACACTGGGAAAGCTGTACATGGGTCTGGGTAAATTTTATATCCCCATCATCCACATCCACAGGCCCTGGAAGGAGCGGACTGTTAAAATGTAAGCCCACAGGCCTGGCTGAAATTTCGTATTTCCAGGACGCTGGCCGCCTAGCAGGTCCATAGAGCCACGCATTGTCTACTATGATCGCCCCTTTTATCCCCTTTAAGACAGGCTCTAGGGCGTGTTTAAGGGATTTGTAGCTCATAAGCAGCGCAAGCAATTGGGCTGTATCCACCCTTGCACTCAATCCTTCTATCATCAGGGACACATCTCCGTTGCCCCACTTGACCGCCCCTTTACTGCTCCTTATCAATTGCCTCCCGATCTTTCCCTTTAGTCCATTCCAGGATACCGTATCCTGTTCCACCTTGAGTCTTCTTACCGATTCAATCGTAACCGGGAGATTCAGCCGCTTATAGAAGGCCTCGCCCATGGCACTTGATATGTCAACACGTACAATAGGATGAATCAGCGTCTCCCCGACATGAAGCCACCCCTTGGCCTTGCCCTGAATGGAGGTAATCTGTTCCAACTCGTTTACAAAGGTGACATTGTGATGGACAAGTCTCGTCAGTAACGGCTTTACATCTGCAAGATCTGCATTGAGGTAGATATCCAGCAAAAATTGCCTATTTCCATGGGTCAAGCCCAGGACCAGGTTACCATCGTCTCCGTGGGATTGCTTATAATTTGCAGACAGTCCCGATCCCCTAAGTATGCCTCCTGATATGGATATGCTGCCAGAGACATCATCAAGGTTCATCCCGATCCCAGGCACACGGATTGGGACCCCTTGCAGATCCGCGGTTATAAGCATAGAGGAAAGCCTTGAGAAATCCGCAGATTTGCCCTTGAATTTGAAGCCGAACTGGCTGGCATGCCCTCCTCTGACGATGCCACAAACCAGTGAGGCGACATGATGATCACCAAACAGATCCATTACCTTCTGCCTGATGCCGCCAAGATCGGCGTCCTTGGCCGCAAGGTCTATCGCCCAATGGTTGCCGCTTCCCTCATTACCGCGGCTATATCTCACCGAACCAGTGAGCCTGATCTTCGGATCTGTCAGGTGAAGCTTCTTAATCATGACCATGGCCCCGGAGCCATCGGCGGTTATATCTATGTTGGCCTCCCCGCAAGCAAAAAGCATATCCTTACCACCAGGCCTTATGGACCAGCAAGGTGAGTCACCTTTTATAGAGGCATGGATCTTACCATGGAGCCTTCCATCCATACGTGCCGTAATGTTCACCAGTGAATCAACGGGCTTGAAAGGACTCTCCTTCAATGCAGCCAAAAGTATCTCATGGGGCTTAAAACCCTCCAGCCGAACCTGCAAGCCAAATGTCCCGGATGAGGGATCGACCTTCCCCTTGATGTAAAACCTTCTGGCAAACGGAGGAACACACCGGGCATACCCCTTGATCCCATCCTGTCCCATAACCAAATGGGCATTTATCCCGGCAAAGGAGATTTCCTTGTCTCCGTAAAATATACGGGGGGAGATAAGGGCAGGTGTCATCATCAAATGGCCGGCCCTTATGACCACCACGTTGAACGGGGGGAGAACACCTTTGCCACCCCCTCCGCGGCTTACGAGTCCCTTTAGTCTCACCTCCGGCCGCTCGAAGATGGCCTTTTTTATTCGGGGCGTACTTGAAAAAATTGTGCCCCAATCTGGGTAGAAGGACGCCGAAGGAAGACGTACGTCCAATATCCTATTTGATATCCTGATTTCCTGTGCCTCAACGCAGGGAAATGGGAACCACTTCCACTTGATCCTCGATATCGTAACATCACCACCAATCTTGTCGGCCAGTTCATGTGCAACAAACCTTGAAACGCCGCTCAAATGGACAAGATATGGCACGGCAGACAATGCTATCACGCAAATTAGCAAAAAAAGGATTGTTATCTTGATATAACTGGATTTTTTCACTTTAAATACTTTGCTATAGTCTTGACCAGTGATTGCAGGGCAACCAGCTCTTTAAAATCATTAAGGGCCATGAGGGAACACAGATTGGAAAAGGCCGGGTTCACGAATGCTCGGAAGAATACCCGCCCCTTCATCCTCGACAGGTAGGCATAGGCACCTAGTGCCTGCATCATCCTGAACAGACCCAGCAGCCTAAATTCACGCGAAAAATCCTCCTTGTTCCTTTCTATGCCAAGACGATTTAATGCTGCAAGGTACGAGGGCAGAATCTCGTTTACGAATTCAATGGGCAAGCCCACGTAAGGATCCAAAAGCAATGAGGCCACGTCATAACCAAGGGGCCCAAGTCTTCCTCCTTGAAAATCGATTATCATAAACCGACCTTCGTTGACCATGATATTGCGGGATTGAAAATCCCTGTGCAGGAAGAAATCTCGACCATCGACGCCATGCAATCTGGAAACCAGCTCATCTGCATCGCTTTCAATCGCAGATCCCACCTCCAACCCTAGCATATCCCTACAAAAGGCCTTGAAAAAATAGCCAACTTCACGCTCCCTGACCAGCCTAACATCATAACGAGGGGTGTCACAGCACCAACCTTCGTTGAATCCCTTGACACCCTGCACCTGCATCCTTGCTAGGACAGCCAACAGCGTCTCATAACACCGGCGGATATCATCCATATGGCCATTTCGGTACAACCCAAGGACATAGGTTTGGAGATGAAGGTTGCCTACATCCTCCACATAGACCCCCCCGCTGTCTTCATCGTATTCAAGGATTCTGGGCACGGGGATACCAGCCTCAAAAAGGTGGCTGCCTATAAGAAACAGGCTCCTTGCCTCCTCAAGATCGGGATTGGAGCTGGCTGGCAGAATAAGGATAGCAGGTCTTCCTTTCCATATTACCCTCTTGAATTCCCTATCGGAACCATCTGAACGAATAATCTCCTTGTCCTTTCGTTCCTGAACAGCAGAATCTGTAGGGATGCTATTTACGGGCACTTCCTGGTGACTTGCGTAATATTTTGATTCCAAAAATACCCCCTCATGGATTATCTTTACAAGAAATACAATCGCTGTCTACATATGGCACCAATACCAAAATATAATTTGCATACTAGATGCCATTCCACATGAGAAGACATCATCCAGCAGCAAGGGTAAATCTTTAGGCCCAAACCTTCACGCAGGCCGTATCCTATGTACTGTTCCCCGGACATAGAGACACTGCCCGCATAGATTTTACGAAAAAGAACCATGGCAACCGTAATCGATATATTGAAAAATACCCCTAAAACCAACTGTGGGAAATGCAGTTATCCTACATGCATGGCCTTTGCCGCATCTGTAGCCTCTGGATCGGCCGACATAGACAGGTGCCCCTTTATTCTTGAAAAGGACAAGAGGGATCACAAGGCCTCTATAAACCCTGATGAATCACTTGAACCCGACATCGCCCTTTTACGGGAACTGAGGGCAAAGGTCAGAAAGCTTGATCTCCGTTCCTGTATCAAGGGCCTTGGTGGCGAACCCTCGGGAGGCAGTATGATGTTGTACTACCTCGGCCGAAGAATCGTCATATCACCCGATCAAATAAACGACCCGACTGGCAAGGAGCTTGATCCAAGGGACCAGATATTGCTTTACAACTACCTGTTTTTTGGTGGCAAGGGAGAGCTCACCGGCACCTGGGTAGGTCTTGAATCCTTTCCTAACTCGATTTCCAAGGTAGTGACCCTAAAACGATATACCGAGGAAAAACTTGCCGCTGAGTTCGAAAGGGCACCTGAAGGGCTCAAGGAGGCATGCCTAAAACTTGGTGGAACCTTTCCGAAACAGTGCCTTGCAGATCTTTGTGTGATCATCCCTGTGCTGCCAAGGGTACCGATACGGATACATTTTTGGGCTGCAGATCCGGAAGAGGGATTTCCCGCCGAGGTAAAGGTGCTCTTTGATAAGAGGGCGCTGGATTTTCTGGATATCGAATCACTGATATTTGCTGCAGAGAGAATGACAGAGACCCTGATCAGTGAGGTGTCCAGGCTAAAACAAGGGGATTCGACCGCCTAGAAGCGCATATACAAATGGATCTTAAGGGAACAGGCGGGGATGACTCCCCGCCTGAATAGAGACGACTTATAATACAAATTGCAACCATACCAAGTGGTCTCTTCATGCCCAATCTCTCATATACAAGGATTGGGGACTGGCGCAAAGGCTAGAAGAAATACTGGTACATCACCCGGAAACGCCAATCATCTTGGGTCTTATCATCAAACTGATCCGGGGTCATACCAACCGCTGCAGCCTCTGATGCCGAGGCGTCATCGGTATTTCTCTGCATCAATGCCGCATCGATGGTAATGTATTGGTTAAATCCATGGAAGTAGTGGTTTATACCCACAATGAATTGTTGTAGATTTTCTTCTACGCCATATTTTCCATTGGAAAATTCGACCAGCTTCAGGCCACTTTCCATGGAATTAAGTGGATCATTGTCATACAGCCTTGCCAGGTAGGCGTACTTGAAGACCGCCTCCCACTTCTTGGGCACAAAGAAATATCCAAGGTTCACCCTCATACCCCAACGGTCCCAGGTCTGCTCCATATTCAGTGCGTTTCCATCGGGATCTTGAATGAATTCCTCCCATGCCCACTCCAGGTCTGCAGAAAAGCCTATATAGCGGAACAAGATCGCCACATCAAAACCATAGTTATTTATGTCGTGGATACCATTAAGCAGGCTACCGCTACTGTTATAATAGTTCTTCTCCCTGTCCTTGGTCCAAAATCCTGAAAAAACAGTGGCAAGTGCCGGTGTGGTATTGTAACCCATGTCACCCTGCATGAAATAGTTATTGAAGGTTTTTGGGCCCATAGGACCAGTTGGATCCGAACCTGGAAGAAGGTTCAGGCCCACCCTGAAACTATATAACTTGTCATCGCTGTTTACATCATTGTAACCCTGCGTGTCACGCCCATTGAACAGACCGAGCCAGTAACACATAAACTGCTTTTGCCCAAACATGTCCAACTCTCCGTTTACTACAATGCCCTGGGATCTGTAATTGAGCAAGCCTCCTATAGGGAAACCATTTTTAAGAAGATGGCCGCCGACCTTGAGATCAGGGGTTCCGCCCCCTGGCCAGTATTTTTCACTGTCGTCGGTAAAGATCGTACGGTCAGTTCCATTCTGCTTGAAGCCGCTTTGCCAGAACTCCAAGCCCAATCCCGGAATCTTCATGCGGCCGAATTGTACCCGGGCATACCTATATTTCTTCCAGACTACAAAGGCATCATGGACATTTACCTTGCTCTTTGGTTCAAGTTGAATCTGGATGAAGTACTTCCAATCCTTGTTTGGAGCGCTACCATCCACGAAGAGCCTGAGACGCCGCATGGTGAAACTACTGTAATTTTCATCTGCCCCAGCGATGTCATCGTCCCTGTTAAGATAGGTATAACGCAGCTGGATACCGCTTCTTAACCGCATCTTGTACTGGTTCCCAGTTTTTGGATTCGTATATTCAAACCTGAAGCCGTTCTTCCAGTATACCTTCGACTGCTGAGGGGCCGGAGCCGCCGCCTCCTTTTTCTCCAACTGATCTATTCTTTCCATTAAGACCTGAACCTGGGCCTTTAATGCCCTGACTTCATCCTCTGTAGTGGATGCGCCAGCCGGCCTGGTAAAGACCAGGCACCATATAAACACGGCTGCCAAGCCCCACAAAAATAAGGAACTACCCCTCGAAATGTGCCTCATAAGCGCCCTCCTTTTTGGGAAAAGGTTTGTTAAAAAATTAACAACATACTGTAAGCACAACAAAAAACTTGAAAGTCTTATATATTAAGTTGACGTTTTCTGTCAACCCTATACGCACTAGCCTAATGCATATTATCCCTAAATTTCCATGCGGCCCGCACTTGGTGCCGCACCCCCCAATACATGAAGATACAGCCCATAGACTTTGTATTTTCACGGTAAAATCTTACACGATGGCCTGCCTCATCCCCTTTGGAAACCTTGATAGGAGACGTCCTGGCAAAAGATAAAGGGAAACACCCCATATGTTTTTCCCAGAACGTACGATTACATATCCAGGATCGATATCCAGATCGACGTCTATCTCCCCATCGCTTAAAAGCCTTTTCATGCCAAGGGGTTCAAGGTCAACTACGTTTTTATCGGCCAGATCACCAAAACGCTGAACCATTACTGTAGTGGGCTTAAGGTAAAGACCTGTCCTTCTCACGAAGGGAAGGCCGCAACGCATGACCTTGAGGCCTGCATTCTCATAAACCCTCCCCTTCCTGACAAGATAGATGACCCTGGAGGACCCTAAGAGGTGGTACGGAATAAAGGCGGCAGGAGGGATACCAAAACGTCTTTCTAGATAGGCAAGGATATCACGGCGTTCAGGTAGGTCTAAGAATCTTGGCCACGAAGAATCCCACTGAATCAATCTTGTGGGGGTAGAATCTCCGGCACAATACGCAGGATTCATGGTAATTTCTCCCCTTGAAACTTGTCAGTCCTGGTTCCCAATCGATCGGAGGAATCCAAGGCAGCAACTCCCCAGCCCTCTTCTTCAAGAGATGGCTAACCACCTCTTCGTTCTCCTGGGGATTCAAGGTACAAGTGGAATAAACCATGATACCCCCAGGTCTGAGGAGATCAAAGGCACGCTGTATCAAGGCCTTCTGGATCGCTGGCAAAAAGGTCCTACCTCTTTTGAGATGGAGCAACTCGTCGTTCTGGTCCAATCTGAATTTTCCATCGCCAGAACAGGGGGCATCCACCAAGACCTTGTCAAAGGATCCCGAAATCGGGAAATGTTCGCCCTTGTAACAGGTTATAACTGTATTGGTGATACCAAGCCTCTTAACGTTGGCCATAAGTGCGGTCAGCCGGCCAAATTTCCTATCATTCGCAATGATTATTCCCGAATCACCCATAAGCTGGGCCATGTGGGTGGATTTTCCACCGGGTGCCGCGCAGAGATCGAGCACCATATCACCTGCTCTTGGTGCAAGTGCGAGGACAGGTAAACCAGAGGATAGGGCCTGGGGATATATATAACCAAGGTGATAGCCTATGGTCGCCTTGGTTTGTCCGGCAGCGCCCAACCTGAAAAAATCCTTTACAGCAGTAGCCTCCAACCTGACCCCCTCACTATTCAGGGTAGAAAACACCACGTCACTGGATGCCTTAAGCGTATTTATTCTAAGATAAGCGGGCAACGGCCGTCTAAGGTGGGAGATGTAGGCCTCCCAATCCGGGATAAACTCCATATAATCAGCCAAGGGATTGGGTATCATAATTGGGGTAGCTTTGGTAGATGATATAGATAGGCCTAGGACGACAAGAATCTGCTATTTAGGGCCTCTTGAAAAAACAACCACTTTGTCAAAAATATGGCCCAGGGACATGGTGGATGTGGTACAGTAGTTTGGCATAAGGTCGGCATCAAGATCGATTGGAGGATCAACCTGCATTCACTCCCTTGGCCGGACGACCCTTGCGTTTCCTTTGGACAGGCGGACCATCTGCCCTGGCATCCTCGGTCAGGATACCATGAAGGAAATAATCGCTTATTTGTGCAGCAGCAGTCGCAACGCTGTATTTCTTCCTACCTGATAGAACCCAGAACCTCGACATCTCGTCTAGCGCACCAAAAAAGGAACGTTTAAATATACCGGGCATCACCTCTTCCCTGAATATCCCCTGTTTTTGCCCCTTTCGGATGATCTGGGATACGATATTGAGATATTCGGCAAATTTTCTGTTACGATACTCCTTCATGAACTTGCTACTTTGTCGCAGCTCTACCTGTATCACCTCTGCCAGATCCCTATTCTTTTCCACAAGTCCCAGATGCAACCTGGCAAAACGTTGTAACTGTTGCCTTGGATCGTCATACCTTGAGATTTCCTGCTTTATGTTGGCAATAATCTTGCCCATCTCCTCTTCAAAAATGGTGATGAGGATATCGTACTTATTGTTAAAATAGAGATATATTGTGCCATCAGCCACCTTTGCCTCCTTGGCTATTTCCGATATCCTAGAGTTGAAAAAGCCGTTTCTGGCAAATACCCGGATGGCAGCTTGCACGATCTTATCGTGCTTGTCTGCTACTTTCATTTCTAATCTCACCAGGACATGCAAGGGGAATTTTATGAATGTACGTTCATTCAGATATTACATTTTGAAAGCAATTGTCAAGAGAAAATGGGCACAAATTGATCTATTGCCTGTCAAAAAAATTGAACACGAATATTGCAACTTAACAAAAAAACGATATTTTTACAGCCAATTATCTATCAAGTACATGTAACTGCCACATTGTTTCATGCAGGCGTACCAGCCGACATTCCAGTTAATCTAACGATCCTGCTAGGGCAAAGATCGGGGAAATCTATCAAGGGGCTTCGATTTGTTCAATATTTCACGCGGCCTTTATCCTCCACGCATCAGCCACGGGCATGAAGTATACAGCCCACATATGCCCATAATTTTTACAATGGCCAGCATATAGATCCCTCATAAGGGCAATGATATCACGTCATTTTACAAGCCTGCTTTTTAGGCCACCTCCTATTTTGTATTGACAACACAAATTTCCTATGCTAGCAATAGCTGCCTGAACGAAAAAGGCCAGGCCCGATGAAAGGGCCGTTAACTCAGTCGGTAGAGTATCTGCCTTTTAAGCAGAGAGTCGCTGGTTCGAGTCCAGCACGGCCCACCATGTCCCCGTCGTCTAGCCCGGTCCAGGACACCGGCCTTTCACGCCGGCAACACCGGTTCAAATCCGGTCGGGGACGCCAATTGAAATCAAGAGGGGATTGGGTTTTTAAACCTAATCCCCCTTTTTGAAGGATCTTGGTACATTATCCTGTCACAAGGCCGCATGGGAAAACATAGGGAAGATGATTTCGCCCCTGATGCCCTGGGGAGAACATATCCCATGAATATCACCGTCTCCGATATCGTGGCAACGAATACCGTCACTGCCTTTCACCTATCATGCAAAACAAAGCAGGGATGCCCCCAAAACCTTCCATTCAAAACGATCTCCTTGGAGGTAAGCACCTCCATGACCCGGTTCCTTCCGGGGATGAACTTCCCATTCATGTCAAGATAGAAAGTGCATATCGCCTCTTTAACCGGATTGAACAAGAATTGCGATCTGACAAGGAGTTTTCAAGACTCCTTAAAGACTATGAAAGATCCATTGAGCTGAGTCAAAGGATCATGAGAGAACTGAAATTGGACCGGGATTGCGCATTTTGTGCAACACAAGTACCTGGCGGAGGCTGTTGCGGCAGGGGTATAGAGGATTGGTACGATATCTATACATTGCTATTAAACCTGTTTCTAGGTACTGCTATCCCCACGAAACGTCTTGACCCCAATGACTGCCTCTTTCTCGGGCCTAGTGGCTGCAAGCTCAGGGCACGATTTCATTTCTGTGTAAACTACCTGTGTCCCAGGATAACAAAACGCCTCAATCCCCAGGAGTTGCTAGAACTGACAACCCAATCCGGGGCGGAACTCTTTTTGGCATGGCGACTAGAAAGCATATTGAGGATAAAAACGGATACCTCTACCCTTAAGACTTGCCTCGAATAGAGAATTCCTTCTACAGGCTGTATTTGCCATGTGCATTTTCATGCTTAGTTGTGCACGCCTCAGATAAAAGGCCTCAGGGGTTTTAACCCAGATTATGCACTTCAAATGCCAACCAAATGATTTCTTTTATAATTTCAGTAGATTAGCGTTAATATAATGCCAAAAAATATTCACCTAAATAGTAACAGGTTCCAACAGAAAAAAACGTTCGGCATTTGAAGCCGCAAGGGGCTCGCAATTTTACCGAATTTACTGCGTTGTCGGGCGATTGAAGTACCATAGTACGTCTGCATGCCCTCCGCCTTGCACCTTCGGCAAACTTACGAGCTGTATAATCCGGGTTTAAAGGACAGCCCAATCGATTTCGGTATAAAGTTGCTAAAACGAGATCTTGTGATTACACACAAAAGGACATGGACTTCCTGACAATACTATCTTATGGCTTCATGAGAAGGGCACTCATTGCAGGATGCCTGGTCTCTGTAAGCTGCGCGATCCTTGGCATATTTCTAGTGCTCAGGCGGGAGTCGATGATCGGCCACGGGCTAGCACATGTAACCTTTGGTGGAGTGGCATTGGCCCTGATGTTAAATATGGCCCCTCTGCCGGTCACCCTTTTCACTGCCTTGTTGGCAGGATGGTGGATTACGCATCTCAAGGAAAAGGCAAGGCTTGGCGGGGACACCGGGATAGGCATTGTCAGCAGCCTTGGTATGGCAGCCGGTGTACTGCTGGCTTCCCTTGCCGGTGACTTCAATGCCGATCTGCTCTCTTACCTGTTTGGGACGATATTGGCCATAGGCCCTGAGGAGGTCTGGATAGCAGGAGGCCTTGCCATTGCCGTAATCGCATGCCTTTGCCTATTCTACAACGAGCTGATATACACCACATTCGATACAGAGACGGCCTTTACAGCAGGGATCCCGGTAAAGAGGCTGGATCTACTCATCATAGGCCTTACCGCAGTAACAGTAGTTATAGGGATGAAGGTAGTAGGTCTGCTCCTGGTGGCCTCCCTGATGATAATACCCGCTGCTACGGGCCTTATTCTGGCAAATACCTTTAAATCAGCGGTTTTAAAGGCAGTGGGGTTTGCCCTGTTTTCTATATTGGCAGGCCTGACGCTATCTTTTTATGCTGATTTTCCACCATCTGGTGCAATAGTGCTCCTAAACGGATTTTTTCTTGGAATCGCCTTGTTGATCAAGTAATTGATCAAACTTTCATACGGCCCGTACCTTGGTGCCGCACCCTCAATACATGAAGATACAGCCCTTATATAGAATGTATTTTCATGGTAAACTTCCATGCGGCCCGTACCTTGGTGCCGCACCCTGTATTTTCACGGTAAATAAAGAAAAAAACGCCTACTAAGCTACTATTTCTAGGCAACATCCTATGGTGCAAGGATGCGGTCAAATGATGACTGTGCATAATTTTAAATTGAGGCTTGGTCGATGATCCTGCACCGGAGAGATTAGGACGACATTCATGGTCAAAGATTGTCCTATATTACTTGTCACTCCAACCCAGCTTGAGGCACAGGCCTTTTCCCGCTTCTGCACTATACACGGGGTGCCGATATTCATCTGTGGTGTAGGACCAGGTGCCTGTGCCATGAACATGACCCGATTTCTCGAACAAAAGGGTATACATATGGTAATATTGGCAGGGATCGCAGGCGGATACAGATGGTCTGGAATCAGGATTGGAGAGACCGTTCTGGCCACCATGGAATCATATGGGGACCTGGGCCGCTGCCTTGGTAATGCCGTTGAGGAAATTCGGATACCCGGTGAACCAATCCCCTTATCCTTTGATCTATCAGACATACTTACACAAATCCCAACCGCTTTCCGTCTGATGGATTCCAGGGTAAAATCTGGTCCCATGGTTACATTATCCTGCACTAGCACCACTATGGACAGGGCGAAATATATGTATCGTCGCTTCAACGCATTGGCGGAAAACATGGAAGGCGCGGCTATAGCACAAACTTGTAAACACTATGGTGCCCCAATGGTGGAAATCCGAGGCGTAAGCAATTGGGCAGGAGATGGCAATTTCAACAATTGGATGATAGACAGGGCGCTTCATAACGTGGCAAACATAGTGGGTGATCTACTAAACGCCTTGACGTGGAAATGGACAAAAACATAGCAGATAAAGGCTTGCCCAACATCCTGCAGCCCGTACCTTGGCGCCCTATTCCCAGGCATAAAAAACAACCCTTATATATGATGGATTTTCACGGTCACTGCCATCTCCAGGACAGGCATAACTAGGTATGAAAATAAACCGCTGGAAATATCCGGCCTTTTATCCATGCATGTCCTTGTGTGTCCATGGCCAATCAAAAAATATATTTTCAGACAAAACGATACACTTCCGCTACCGAAAGGAGGGTTTAAAAAATAGCCGATGAACAACGAAGAGTACAGGATCTCATTGGGTCTTTCTCCCTGTCCAAACGACACCTTCGCCTTCCATCATCTTTTGAAGGAGGCCGATGCACTGCCCTTTACCATGAGGCCTGTAATAATAGAGGATGTTGAAACCCTCAATCAGATGGCCCTTAGGCGGGAACTTGATGTGACAAAGGTTTCCTTTCATACCTTCGGCCTCGTAATGGATGATTACATCCTCCTTAGATCAGGAAGTGCCCTCGGATGGGGATGTGGCCCAATGCTCCTTGCAAAGAAACCCATAGGGCAAGAACAATTATCCGAGTCAAGAATAGCCATTCCAGGTCGATACACCACAGCAGCCCTATTACTAAAACTGTTTCTTCAAGGGGCCCCTCAACTCGTCACAATGAATTTTGCCGATATACCCCAGGCGATCTTGAACGGGGCAGTAGATGCAGGGGTAATCATACATGAAACCCGTTTCACCTATAGTGAAAAGGGCCTTATCTGCCTCCAGGACCTCGGACAATGGTGGGAAGAAGAAACAGGGCTTCCCATACCACTTGGAGGGATAATTGCAAAGCGAAGTCTTGGCATTGAAAGGCTAAGGGAAGTGAACTCGGCAATAAAAACCAGTATATTGGCTGCCTGGGAGAATCCCAAGGGGGCCTATCCCTTCATAAAAGGTCTTGCCCAGGAGCTAGATGAACGGGTAATCAAAAGCCATATCGACCTTTATGTAACCGATTATACGTTGGACATTGGGAAAGAAGGCGAAGGGGCGGTAAGGTTTCTCATGGCAATTGGACAACAAAAAGATGTCTTCCCC
>WFZW01000177.1 GCA_015489365.1 Deltaproteobacteria bacterium
AAACATCAAAATGGCGGGGCCGACGAGACTCGAACTCGCGACCTCTGGCGTGACAGGCCAGCGTTCTAACCGGCTGAACTACGACCCCTTGAAACAAAATTTATCATTAATGAACCTTCATGCGGCCCATACCTGGTGCCGCATCCTGGGATACGAAAATATGACCCAGGAAGGAATGTATTATAACATAAAATGGTAGGCGGAACAGGGCTTGAACCTGTGACCCCCGGCTTGTAAGGCCGGTGCTCTCCCAACTGAGCTATCCGCCCCAAAATGCGGAACATGTGTAACATCTAGCAAAACACGTGTCAAGCCCGACGACTACAATTATCCCAAACCTTCCATAGGACCAAAAGGGCTGTCCTTCTAGGCAGCGGACATTACCAAGTCTGTATCACTGCCAACACCTGAACCTATTCGATCAAATGCCCAATCCTGTCAAGTCGGGGCATGTGTGTCTTGGAGTTCCAACTCCAATAGATCATGAATGCATCACCTTTTACGTCCTTTACCGGTACAAAGCCCCAAAATCGGCTGTCATAGCTTTGATCCCTGTTATCTCCCATGACGAACAACTTTCCCTTTGGAACCTTGATAGGCCCCATATTGTCCCTGGGTTCCAAGGAGGCTGGAATTATACGTGGATCGGTATGTTGTACCCCTGGGGGATCATGAAAGAGTTTACCGTTTACGTAAACCTTTTTGTTAATGATTTCAACTGTGTCTCCACCCACACCAATAACCCTCTTTATGAAATCCTTAGATCGATCCAGGGGAAATATGAATACTATTACATCGCCCCTTTCAGGTTGTTTGCCCTTGATCCAAAGCTCCCGAGTAAGGGGATTTCTGACCCCGTAAATAAACTTGTTGACTAGGATGTGGTCCCCAATTAGCAATGTCTTTATCATGGAACCGGATGGGATCTTGAAGGCCTGAACCACAAAGGTTCTTATTACCAGCGCCAGGATCAAGGCAATTAAAATTGCCTGGGCATATTCCTTGACAACGGACGACCATGATCTTGGTTCAGGTGAATCTTGTAATGTTTTATGAGGAGAGTTCATGAAAACATGATATTAGCCATCTCTAGGATACATGGCAAGGGATTATCCTAAACTTTCATGCAACCTGCATCGAAGATGTATTCTTACCGTGAAAATACAGAGTCTATGGGCTGTATCTTCATGTATTGGGGTGCGGCACCAAGGTACGGGCCGCATGGAAGTTTAGGACAAGTTATGTAGCTCGCAAGCTTACCGAGGGCGCTAGAGGATTGGGCATTGATTCTCTGGAATTCAAGACTTCAAAACGCTAAGGAACGCCTCCTGGGGAATCTCAACCTGACCGACCTGTTTCATACGTTTCTTTCCTTCCTTTTGCTTTTCAAGAAGTTTTCGCTTCCTGGTTATGTCTCCACCATAGCATTTGGCGGTCACATCCTTTCTCAGAGGTGCAATCCTTTCCCTTGCTATCACCTTTGAACCTATGGCTGCCTGGATTATCACCTCGAACATCTGTCTTGGTATGACCTTTCTCAACTTACCTACGAGGTCACGCCCCTTATAGTATGCCTTGTCCTTGTGAACAATTACCGAAAGCGCATCCACTGGTTGCTTGTTTATAAGGATATCCAGCTTGACCAGGTCTGCTGGACGATGCTCCAGGAAATTGTAATCAATGGAGGCGTACCCGCGGCTCACCGATTTCAGGCGGTCATAAAAATCCATGACTATTTCATTAAACGGTAGCTCATACCTGAGCAGAACCCTACCCTCCGTAAGATAACGCATGTCCCTCTGGCGACCTCGTTTCTCGTCGCACAGGCCCATTACCGGACCTATGAATTCCTTGGGTACGTATATCTCCATATCCACAAAGGGCTCTGAAATACTTTGAATCTTGCCAACCGGAGGCATCTGGGCCGGATTGTGGACCTGCATCTCCTCACCAGAGGTCAACAATATCTTATATGATACAGAAGGAGCAGTAGTTATAAGAGATAGCTCATATTCCCTCTCAAGTCTTTCCTGAATTATCTCCATATGAAGCAATCCAAGGAAACCGCAGCGAAACCCAAAACCCAAGGCGGCAGAACTCTCTGGTTCATAGGAAAAGGCCGGATCGTTGAGCCACAATTTCTCCACAGCCTCTTTCAATTGATCATATTGGGCCGAGTCCACTGGATAAAGGCCACAAAATACCATGGGCTTGACCGCCTTGAATCCTGGCAACGGTTCCTTGGCAGGACGCCTGTCCTCGGTAATGGTGTCACCAATCTGGGTATCCCTTACCGTTTTTATGCCTGCAACAAGAAAGCCCACCTCGCCGACCGACAATTCTTTGACATCTACAGGCTCAGGGGTGAACACCCCAATGCGCACGGCTTCATAGGTCTTGCCGCTGGCCATCATGCGTATCTTCATGCCAGGCCGAAGGGTACCCTCCACCACCCTGATCAACACGATTGCACCCTGATACGGATCGAACCAGGAATCAAATATAAGGGCCCTGAGTGGTGCATCAGGGTCCCCCTTGGGGGCAGGAATCCTGCTTACTATGGCCTCTAGGATCTCTCTGGTTCCAGTACCCTCCTTTGCGCTCGCAAGTATGGCATCGGATGCATCCAGCCCGATTATATCCTCTATCTCGCCCTTTACCCTTTCGGGATCAGCACTTGGAAGATCGATTTTGTTAAGTACCGGTATGATTTCAAGATCATCCTCCAAGGCAAGATATACGTTGGCCAGGGTCTGCGCCTCTACCCCTTGGGTCGAATCTACGACCAGTAATGCGCCTTCGCATGCGGCCAGGCTACGAGAGACCTCGTATGAAAAATCCACATGCCCAGGGGTATCAATCAGGTTTAGCACATAGGTTTTGCCATCATCAGCCTCGTACCTGATCCGCACGGTCTGGGCCTTGATGGTTATGCCCCTTTCCCTTTCGATGTCCATCTGGTCTAAAAATTGCTTTTTCATCTCCCTGGCAGTTACAGTTCCAGTATATTCCAGCATCCTGTCAGCCAGGGTAGATTTCCCGTGATCTATGTGGGCTATGATGGAAAAATTTCTTATCTTTTCAGGTTCTGCCATGATCTTTCTAATTTCACATGGCTCCAGCCTTGGTGCCACGTGAAGGTTCAGATTTAATTTTAATGGAAAAAATATTTATCCCATGTAAGTCCGTGTGTTTACGGCAAAAAATCTTTAATAAGTAGGCTACGGGCCGCATGAAGTTTAAAAAGGACCTTTTTTATCATATACG
>WFZW01000178.1 GCA_015489365.1 Deltaproteobacteria bacterium
GTTTTATCCCTGTGGTGCTATCTTATTGATAGTAAAGGGATTATGTGTAATGGGCGGAGGTTTAACCACAAAACGGAGGTAATATGGCATACGTAACTATGAAGCAGCTCTTGGAAGCTGGTGTCCATTTTGGGCATCAAACCAGGCGCTGGAATCCGAAGATGAAACCGTACATCTTCGGCGCGCGAAACGGCATCTATATCATTGACCTGCAAAAGACAGTCAGGTTGTTCAAAGTGGCATATGAGTTCGTAGTAGATACGGCGTCACAAGGCGGAGAGGTGCTGTTCGTCGGTACCAAGAAGCAGGCACAGGAATCCATATTCGACGAAGCCACAAGGGCAGGTATGCCCTATGTAAACCATAGGTGGTTGGGTGGCATGTTGACAAATTTCCATACCATACAAAAAGGAATCGATCGCTTGAAGCGCATAGAGGCCATGTTTGAGGATGGTACCATCGAACGTTTTCCCAAGAAGGAAATCCTGCGAATGGATAGATTGCGTCAGAAACTTGACCGTAATCTAGGTGGTATCAAGGACATGAATGGATTGCCGGCAGCGCTGTTCGTCGTTGATTCCAGGCAGGAGCAGATAGCCGTCAAGGAAGCAAACAAGCTAGGTATTCCGGTTGTCGCCATAGTGGATACAAATTGCGATCCAGATGGAATCGATTACATTATCCCAGGTAATGACGATGCGATCAGGGCCATCAGGCTCATCACCTCCTTGATAGCAAATGCCGTATTGAAGGGCAGGGAGAAATACAAAGAGGCCCAGCAAGCCGCTACTGACAAGGAAGAAACCGTAGAGGCCCCATCTGTAGCAGCGGAGACCGGTTCTACGGCACAGGTGCCGGAGGCAACTACGGTCGAAGGGGTCGAAGGATCGGTAATCCCTGCCAAGGAAGAGGGTACGGCCACCCAGGAGGATGTAAAACAGGGCGCTCCAGCTTAGTCTTAATCCTTATGATTTTAAGAAACAGGCCGGTGTCTCCTTCGCCGGCCTTGCTTATTTTGTAAGTGCTCACAGGGTGTTTTAAATACGCCTTGTCGTTGGATAGGTGGCCTTATCCTGTGCCCTGGATATCCTGTGAATATCTGCCATCATACAAGATGTATTTTCACGATAAATTTGCAGCTTGTAAGTTTATCGAAGATACAAGGCAAGGTGCCTTAACTAGCTGATATTGCGAAAAGATTTGATAAGAGTGTAGCGCCTTAAATGTATTTTTTTGATTAGCCATGGACACACAAGGACATGCACGGATAAAAGGTAAAATGTTCCCAAAGATACGGGTCGCATGGAAGTTTTGTTAGGATATCAATGCACCTTCTTTGAAAATTTGATTTTTGGAGGATCTTAAAATGACACAGATAACAGCTGCAATGGTCAAGGAACTCAGGGAAAGGACCAATGCAGGCATGATGGATTGTAAGAAGGCCCTGCAGGAATGTGGCGGTGACATGCAAAAGGCCGTGGACTTCCTTAGACAGAAGGGCCTGGCGGTGGCTGCAAAGAGGGCTGGGCGTACCACCTCCGAGGGGGTGGTCCAGTGCTACATACATGCTGGTAATAAATTGGGGGTCATGGTGGAGGTAAATTGCGAGACCGATTTCGTGGCCAAGACCGATCAATTTATTCAGTTTGCAAGGGATCTGGCCATGCATATTGCCGCTACGAACCCTGTATGTATCAAGAGAGAAGAGGCACCACAGGAAGTTGTCGAGAAGGAAAAGGAGATATACAGACAGCAGGCACTTGATGCTGGTAAGCCGGAAAAGATAATTGACAAGATCGTTGAAGGCCGGATCGATAAGTTTATGAAGGAGATATGTCTCCTTGAACAACCCTTTGTAAAGGACCCGGATCTAACAATCCAGGATCTTTTGAATGAGCTTATTGCAAAGATGGGGGAAAATATCTCGATTCGACGTTTTACCAGATACCAGGTAGGGGAAGAGGAAGGTTGACAGGGCCTATGCTTTCCAATCCTTTGGGATATAAAAGGGTGCTTTTGAAGCTCAGTGGCGAGGCATTGATGGGGAACGAGGCCTATGGCATCTCCCCGGAGGTGGTAGACGGGCTTGCCAAGGAGATTGCCCAGGTCCATGGACTGGGGGCTGAACTTGGCATAGTAGTTGGAGGTGGAAATATATTCAGGGGAGTTTTGGGTGCCGCTACGGGAATGGACAGGGCCGTGGCAGATCAGATGGGTATGCTGGCCACTGTGATGAACTCCCTTGCCCTTCAGGATGCCCTTACCAGGCATGGTGTCTCCACCAGGGTGCTTTCGGCAATTGAGGTGGGCAGGATGGCTGAACCCTTTGTCAGGGGTCGTGCCCTTCGGCATTTAGAGAAGGGCAAGGTGGTAATATTTGCTGCTGGTACAGGCAATCCCTTTTTTACCACGGACACGGCTGCTGCTTTGAGGGCCCTTGAGATAAAGGCCAGCGTCCTTTTTAAGGCAACGAGGGTTGATGGTGTATATGATAAGGATCCCAAGAAGAATGCGGATGCCAAGCGGTTTGATCACCTCACTTACCAAGAGGTGTTGGAAAAGGACCTCAAGGTCATGGATGCCGCGGCAATATCGCTTGCCAGGGATGCTGGCCTGCCAGTGGTTGTATTCAGTATGGAGGTGCCAGGCAACATTGAAAAGGCCTTCAAGGGTGAGCCCATAGGGAC
>WFZW01000179.1 GCA_015489365.1 Deltaproteobacteria bacterium
GTTCTATCGCCCTTCCGCCAGCAAGTCCTATGCACCTGTCCATCCTTCTGGCCAGAGCAAGATTGTGGGTAACAATGACGACGGTGGTTCGATAACGTTCATTCAGGGCAAATATTAGATCTGCAACCTTATGACCTGTCTTCTCATCCAAATTTCCCGTGGGTTCATCGGCAAGAAGGATTCTAGGATGCCTTACCATAGCCCTTGCAAGTGCCACGCGTTGCTGTTCTCCACCAGACAGCCGCCCTATGGAATAGGATATCCTGTCTCCAAGGCCCATTTCGATCAGGGTCGAACGTGCCTGTTGCCTTGCCGTTTTTAGTGGCTCACCAGCCAACAAAAACGGCATCATGACGTTTTCCAGTGCCGAAAATTCTGGAAGCAGGTGATGAAACTGGAAGACAAACCCCAGGCCTTCGTTGCGGAAACGGGACAATCGGCGGTCTTCCCACGAGAAGACATCCTGACCAAAATGAAGGACCTGCCCGGTGGTAGGTCTGTCAAGGGTGCCGACTATATGGAGAAAGGTGGTCTTGCCAACCCCTGAGGCGCCTACGATCCCTATTACCTCACCAGGTTGAATAACACAGTTGAGGTCCTTTAACACCCTTACCTCGACACCGTTGTTCGAATATATCTTACCAAGCCCCCTTACTTCCAGGGCCGGAACCTGTTTTACCTCTATATCTTCCCCCAAAACCTGTTATCTAAAGGGGCCTCTTAAAAACGAACTGGTCGTTTTTTTAAGAGATCTCCCAACACCTGTCGATAATTCCAAGCTTTCATGCTGCCTGTATAGGCCCTGTATTTCCACGGGAATCTTTGCCCCTAGGTAGGGCCAACTGCCAAGGCGGCTTACTAGAGCACCAGCGTTCCTGGTTAATGGTTCAGGCAAATCTTTACACCGGCTGCGCATCACTGATAACAAATTAAATTACCTCAATCAAGCTCATTAACAGGCTATTTACCCTGGGAAAGGACTATTTTCATATCCTTTGGATGCAGCACCAAGGTTACGGGCTGCATGACAGTTTGGATTCGAACCGGGAGGGTAGCGGCTGGGGTATCAATAGGTGGCGGCCAATCCTTAAAAAATAGGCATCGGTCATGCCGGCAATGAAATCCCTTACTATTTCCACCTTTGTGGAGGATTCCATATACCTTTTATCCATTCCATTTAAAAATTCAGTGAAGATGATCGAATCGCCATGCCCCTTTTTAAGATCATCGAGGAAATGGTTGAATAAGAACCAATATAGGTCTTCTATCTTTTTAGCCTCTGTCTTGATCTTTGGATTCATGTATATGCATTTCATATTGAAATCCTTGAGCAGTGCCAGTGCATCCGCCACCCTATGGCTGAAGGATATCTCGTTCTTCCCAAGGCTGGCCCTTATCAAATCCGTCACCAGGGTATAAACAATGGTTCCATTAGTGGTCCCTAGGACCTCCTGGCATATTCCGGGAATAAGATCCCTGGATATCAAACCCAGCCTTATTGCATCCTCTATGTCCCGGCCCACATAGCTTATGACGTCCGCCATCCTCACCACGCACCCTTCGAGTGTCATAGGTCTTAGATCCTTGGACGGATTCAAAGACTTTTCCCTGATCTGTCTATCCAGGGTCTCAAAGGTCTTGCCAGGCTGCGGCCTTATCGATTGCATGTGGGCCTCGCCATCGTGGCAAAGGATACCATCGAGGACCTGGAGGGTAAGATTGCACCCTCTGCCCTTCTTCTCTACCTCCCTGAGGAACCTGACACCTTGGATGCTGTGTTGAAAGGGTGCAAGGCCGTGCTGTGTACATATACGTGATAGGATCCTCTCGCCATCGTGGCCAAAGGGAGGATGGCCTATATCGTGCCCAAGGGCGATGGCCTCTGTAAGATCCTCATTCAGCTTAAGAAAACGGGCTATCGTCCTCGAGATCTTTGAGACCATCTGGACATGGAGCACCCGGTGAGTGATATGATCATTTGGCACGAGGGAAAATACCTGGGTCTTGTCGATGTACCTGGCGTAGGCAAGGGAGTGAAGAATCCTGTCCGAGTCTACGGAAAAATACAACCTATGGCCACTCAAGAGCAGCGGCTCCTCCATTGCCCTCATCGCGCTGGTGCTCAGCGTGGCATAGGGTGAAAGCCTTTGCCTTTCC
>WFZW01000180.1 GCA_015489365.1 Deltaproteobacteria bacterium
CACCATCTAAGACCCTTATCTTGAATCTTCATTCTGCGATTATATAATCCGCAAATTTGCTGGGTTATATGGCAGACACAGGGTATCCTATTCTAGAAGGTATACGACCCAAACCTTCATATAGCCCATAGCCCTCTGTATTTTCAAGCTAAAAATGCCCGTATCCCTGTATTGATCAAGGGGGATGGCATGAGATAATGACAGGCAACGGCTTGGATCTTATGGTTAATAAGGATGATCTTGATGAACCATTTCAAGTTACTGATATGTTTATTGATCGCCCTATTCTTGGCATGTCTTCCCGACATATCTAGTGCATGGTGGATTAGGGATCAGGTAGGACGGGTGGTAGAGGTGCCCAACCACCCGAAGCGAGTTGTTTCACTCATACCCAGTATTACCGAGATGGTATTCCTGCTGGGCCAGGGAGACCTTGTTGTTGGGACCCCCGATTATTCCAACAGACCGGATGCTGCCAAGAATGTGCCTATCATCGGTTCCTACGCCAGGCCAGATCTTGAAAGGATAGTAGCTTTAACCCCGGATCTCTGCCTTGCAAGCCTAGATGGAAATCCGCCTTATGTAGTAAGGCGTCTCGAATCCCTTGGTATTCCGGTGATCATACTGAATCCTAGGGACATAGAGGGAGTAGAGGATGCCATGTTGCTTTTGGGAAGGCTTCTTGGGGCAAGGGCCAAGGCCGAAGGTATTGTAAGCCATATGAAGGCCAGATGTGCCATTGTAGACAATGCAGTTGCAAAAATACATCATCGACCAAGGGTCTTTTTCCAAATAGATGCATCCCCTATCATTTCGGCAGGCAGAGGTACCTTCATAGACACCCTGATTACCAGGGCAGGAGGAATAAACCTTGCCAGGGGGGCCAGGGCATATCCACGTTACTCATGGGAGGATATAATTGCCATGCACCCGGAAGTCGTATTGATTGCATCCATGGCAGGGGGCTACAGCCGAGATGATCTGCTCTCCTTGTGGCTTAAATGGCCGCAGGTCCCAGCAGTAAAGAATGGCCGTGTCTATGTGGTCGATGCCGACTTGTTTGACCGCCCGGTTCCCAGGCTGGTGAAATGCCTGGAGAGGCTTTTCAAGTTGTTACACCCTGGAGTCCCCCTTGGTAAATAGGACCTCCCCTAACCAAACTTTCAGTCAGTCCGTATTATTCGCGCTGCACCTCTAAGCTATGAAGACATAGTCCTTATCCAGGATGTATTTTCAAAGTAAAATGATACCCGGATGTACATTTAGCCGGACAAGGCAACTGGGCCTGATCCTATTGATGGGCGCGCTCCTACTGCTTTCCTGTCTTGCTGCGATAATGGTCGGTTCGTCACATTTGACCATTAACCTGGTGCTCAAGGCCCTGATAGGCTGGGACGCAGGCCCTACAGCCAATACCATTATTTGGAAGATCAGAATCCCACGGGTAATACTTGCCGCCACTGCCGGTGCAAGCCTGTCTTTGGGGGGTGTCGTCTTCCAAGCCATACTGCGGAATCCCTTGGCCGAACCCTATATCCTTGGCATCTCTGGCGGAGCGGCCACAGGAGCTATCGCGGGGATGCTTATCGGCCTCTCCCTGTTTCCCGGGGTTTCCAGCTCTGCCTTAGCAGGTAGCCTCTTTACATTACTCCTTGCCTTCATGGTCTCTACCAAAACGTCGGATCGCAGGGATTCCCTGTTGCTTGGCGGGGTCATGATAAATTCCTTCTGCGGTGCGCTCATCATGTTTTTGATCTCCATGTCAGGGGATTCAGAGGTCCATCGCATCTTGTTTTGGTTGATGGGAGATCTGGGGCTGGCTGAACCGGGCAGGCTCTACCTGTTGCTCGGGACGATTCCTTGCTTTCTCGTAATATACCTTATGGCCCGTCCCCTGAACATGATGTTACTGGGCAGGGAGAACGCTGCCTTGCTGGGCATCGATGTCAAGAAGACCTCGGCCATCCTCCTCATATCCGCCTCTGTCATGGTCAGCATTACTGTGTGTCTTTCCGGTTTGATCGGCTTCGTGGGACTGGTGGTCCCGCACATATTTAGGACAATGGTCGGGCCTGACCATCGTTTGTTGGTACCCGCATGTCTCCTTGGCGGCGGTGCCTATCTCGTATCATGTGATCTTGCCTCCAGGGTGCTTCCACCAAACGGAGAGCTTCCGGTAGGCGTAGTTACTGCAATGATAGGGGCCCCACTTTTTATAGTTCTCATGTGGAAGGCCAAGCGATGAGATGCCCTGTAGCTATCAAAAATCTGACCGTCCGTTACGACGGTAGGGAGGTATTGAGGGATATAACCCTTTCAGTAGAAGATGACTTCCTTGTAATTATTGGGCCAAACGGAGCGGGTAAGACAACCCTTTTAAAGGCAATTGCCGGCCTGGTAGATGCTGCTAGCGGGTGCATAGAGATAGCAGGCAAGCCATTGAAGGAATGGTCTAGGCGCAAGCTAGCAAGGATCATCTCCATGGTACGACAACGCAGATCCCCGGCATTTTCCTTTACCGTTACGGAAACCGTCTTGATGGGCCGGGCACCCCATCTTGGCCTCTTGGGCCATGAACAGGAAGAGGATTACAGGATTGCAATGAGGGCCATGGAGCTTACCGGCATATCCCACTTGGCAACTCGCCGTGTGGACCAGGTGAGCGGAGGTGAGCTTCAAAGAGTGCTCATTGCCAGGGCATTATGCCAGACACCGAGCATACTTCTTTTGGACGAACCCACATCTGCCCTGGATCCTGCCCATCAACTCCGGATAATGGATCTGGTATCCCGTCTTCACGAACAAGAGGGCATGCTGGTCATAATGGTATCACATGATCTCAATATGGCGGCCATGTATGGAAAAAAGGTAGCGATATTGAAAGACGGCAGGCTCAAGGCGCTTGGAAGCGCAGAAGAGGTCATGGATGGAACCATTCTAAGCAGGCATTACAGGTGCCCGATCCTGGTGGAAGGGGGACCGGTCAAGGGCATGATGAGGGTGGACCCGGTGCCGCCCGTGTATGCCAGGCAACTGCCAAAAACCGCAACCCCTGTC
>WFZW01000181.1 GCA_015489365.1 Deltaproteobacteria bacterium
CAAAAGAGCAAGACACGAGCACCAAAAGCCCGGAAAATGCCGTTGCTGCAAGTAATTTTGGGGGAAAAGCCACACCTGGAAACAGGATATCTTTTAGGACAAAGGCAGACACCTCGGCCGCGCCAACGATAATAAAAAATATCAACTGAACCCAAAGGAGCCCCCTTACCTGGGCAATCCATCTTGACCTGTCTGTCTTCCATTCGTCAATGGCAGCCCCAAGGATCTCGGCGGTCAGGATGGCACAAAATGGGATGATGGGCAGCACATAATAGCTCCTGCGTGAGCCGGCTGCAGTGAAAAATAGAAATATTATGAGAATAGCGCCAAGCAGCCATCTCTTTTCGTATTGCGCACTACGGATATCCTTTAAGGAAAGAAAAAGTGAGACGAGGAAGGCAGGGGTCCATGGCAACATCCATATGGGAACGAAATAGGCATACATCCACGCGGAGCCCTTGTGATCGAAGGGATGGATAAAACGTGTAACGCTTTCATGAATGGCCCTTGAAAACCACGAAAAACCTTCCCCTTGGGCGGAGGATGCCGATATGAGAAAGGGTATGCCGTAGAAGGATAGCCCCACCAGGAAGGAAATCAACATAGCAGGCCGCATTATGGACCTGTATCGTCCTGAAAAGAGGAGGTCAGGGGCAATAATGATTAGTGGAATGGCTATACCAACAAGTCCCTTCATTTGGGCGGCAAGCGCCAACAGAAAACCAAAGAGGGCCACCACAAGGACACTTGGTCTCTGTCGCCACCACCAATACCAGGCCACCGAAAGCACTATGGACGAAAGGCTCAACATGTCTGCTGCCCCGCATCTACCCCAAAGGACAAATCCATAGGTGGAGCAGAGTATCAGTGCCCCATAGAAGCCCGTTCTTGGAGAAAACAATCTCATTCCAAGCACTGCGGTGGAAAAGGCCGCTATCAATGCCGCCACGGCACTGGGTATCCTTATGGTAAGCTCATTGAGCCCACCGGCCAGCTTGGACACCCCCACTATCAACCAATAGGGAAGCAAGGGTTTTGTTACATGGGGGACCCATCCCGATGTTGGATGGATAAAGTCATGCCTTATGAACATCTCCCGCACGACCTCACCAACCCGGCCTTCAGGTTTCCACAAGGGTGCCAACCCAAGATGGCAAAACAGGAGCCAGGAGGCGCTCAGGAACAAAAATGCCGTGGCAAGTAACAGGATGCCAAGACCTGGAGGCCTGAATGTATCACCCTGTACCTGCCCTACCATGCCACTTTTGCCGGCATGCACGGGTTTATGGATATCCGGTCTACTCAAGGTTGCCATAGATCCCTTCCGATCTCATGGTGAATGTACGATGATGTAGTATCCAGCAAGCCTTTTTGCACCAATGACTGGATGGTCTGTCACCCAGACCCATTTGGTCCTATCCCCCTTGATGTCATCAAGACTTGAGACTACCGGCACTATGGTATCGAGATAGAAGTGAAGTATCGGGGCCAGATGGTCATCATCGGTGTATATTGCATACCCAGATTCAAGATATCCCCTGAGTGCCATTGCCGCAGCCTTTCTACCGGGCAGGTAATCTGGAACCCTTCTGTAGTGTGAAGCCAAGGCCACCCCGCCTGCAAAGATGCTGGCGCATATGAGCACAATGACCAATGCCCGCGATGAACGATGGATGATATCGTCCCATATTATCTTAAAACCAACCAAATAGACCAAGGTAAGCAATGGAAATATAGGAAGTACATATCTCCTGGATTTGTGGGATGCCAACGACACCATCAAGAAATACCCTAACCAAGAAAGATTAAGATATATAAGGGCTGGGCAGTTCACCGCCTCTATTCTTTTCAGGGAATTACGCAATCTGAAATTGCCAAGGCACATGAAAAGCTGCCAGATACCAAGGAGTATAGCTACAAGGCCTGTCAGCCTGAACCACCGCCACATGTTCGATGCATACCAGAGGGGAGACCTTATAAACTGGGTTAAGAAACTGGAGTGATAGTTCAATCGTTCCAGGTATTCCTGTCCGAGAAATATGGAGACGAAGTCTGGATTGATAAAGGCCTCTGCCACCATCCAGATAAACAAAGGGGCCGATGCCAAAATGGATACCAAGAGATAGGTCCTAAGACGACCACTGTTTAGCAAAAGAAACGCCACCAACACAAAAACAGGGGCGTAGAGCCCAACAAGACCCTTGCCAAAGGTAGCTATAAAGACACCTATACCAAAGAGGGCAGGCAATCGCCTGGTGCTCTTCACATCGCCCTTAAACCAAAGCTCAAGAAACCCTGCTATCAATGCCATGGACAGGCCCAAAAGAAGGCTAGTGTCCGTTAGCGCCTCCCTGGAGACCCTGAATATATTGAAACATCCAAGTAATAGCCAGGCAGAGAGGCTTGCCCATGCAGGTCCCAGGGTACGAAGTGCCCCCCAAGCAACCACAAAGAATGCGCCAAGTCCCATTACAGCGTTGGGCAACCTGAGTCCAAGTTCGTTGAGTCCAAAAAGTCTGTATGAGACCGCGGTCAGCATGTAGACAAGGGGCGGCTTCCTTACCGAGGGCACCCCGTTTACCTCAAGCCCTAGGATGTCATGGGTCTTATATATGTAAAGACTCCGCCCCGCAGTCAATGCCTCATCCCTCAGGTCGATACTGCCTTGGCCCAGGTTCCAGAATATCAAAAATGCCGCCACCAAAAGCCCTGCAATCATAACGAGATAAGGCAGGACAGACACCGAAACGAATCTTGTAGAGGTAAAACGGTACGACATCAACCTATACTGGTTCCTTCCCAGCTCTGGTAGAGCTCCCGGTAGAGATCGTTTCTCTCCATGAGTTCCTGGTGGGTCCCTATTGCCACTATCCTGCCCTGATCCATTACAGCCACCTGATCCGCATTTATTATCGTCGACAACCTGTGTGCTATTACAATGGTCGTTCTACCATGCATCACGTGCTCCAGGGCCTTCTGTACCGCCTTTTCCGACACGCTATCCAGCGCACTTGTTGCCTCATCAAGTATCAAAAGCGGCGGGTTCCTGAGAATGGCCCTGGCAAGGGCTATACGTTGACGTTGCCCCCCAGAAAGGTTAAGTCCCCTTTCATCGAGCACGGTATCATACCCCTTGGGAAGGCCTTTGATAAATCCATGTGCCTGGGCGGCCCTCGCTGCCCTTATCACCTCATCCCTTTTTGCATCCGGCCGACCGGCCAGTATGTTTTCATAGACCGTGTCGGTGAACAATATAACGTCCTGGGTAACTATGGCCATATGGCCCCTGAGGGATGAAAGGGAGAGTTCTTTAAGGTCTATTCCATCCCACAAGATCCTACCGGAGGTTGGATTATAGAACCTTGGAAGCAGATCTACCAGGGTACTCTTTCCCACGCCGCTGGGCCCCACGATCGCAAGGATCTTCCTGGCAGGCACCGAGAGTTTTATATCGGAAAGCACCGGTGTCTCACATCCGGGATACACAAAGGATACGTCCTCATAGACTATCCCCTCCTCAAGGCCCGAAATCATACGTCCTGATTGGTATTCGATGTCCTGATTGAGAAAAAGATCCACCCGTTCCATCACCCCCATGGTCTCCTGGAACTGGCCATACGCGCGTCCCAATTTTTTAAGGGGTGTAAAGGCCATTACGATGGCGGTAAGGATAGAGAAAAAATCACCCGATGTCATGGCCCCCTTGGCTACTAGGTTCCCTCCGTATCCCAGGATAACTGCAACGGCAAGGCCGGACAGGCATTCTATGAAAAACTTCGTGCCCTCCCTCAACCTAATTACCCTAGACATCTGCCTGTAGGCGGTCATGTTCTCCCTGTTGAACTGTTTCTCCTTTATGGCTTCCATGCCAAATATCTTTATGACCTTGAGCCCCTGCAACGCCTCGCTTACCCTGTGGGTCAGGATGGCCAGGTAACGTTGTACACGCTTCCTGCGTCGCCTAACCAAGCGGCTCAATGCCTTGGTACCAACCGCAATGAATGGAAGGAGTGTAAAGCTGAGAAGGGCCAGATCCCACCTGCGGTACAACGCAACCCCAAGAAGGACGATCACCGATGGAAATTGTATAAGGAAGGTCCTGAAACTCTGGGACAACAGATCGCTTAATGCCCCAACATCATTCATGAGCCTAGAAAGCATGTCCCCGCTGGTGGAACGGGAGATTACAGACATCGGCAGATGCACCAGGTGTGCGAAGAACCGGTTCCTCATATCCCGTACCAGCTTCATCCCTGCGGTTCTCATCAGGTAAGACTGGATAAAGCTGCACGCCCCCCTGAAGACATACAGGGCTATAATGCCTATGGGAAGGATGTATATGTATTCATAGCGCTTCTCTATGAAAATCCTGTCCATGGCAGGCTTTACCAGCCAGGCAATGGCACCGTTCAAGCCGGACACCGCCAAGCTGAACAGGGTGGCCAGAATCACCCTGGGAATGTATGGACGTATCAGGCGATAGGCCCTGTCCAACACGGGAAGTGAAAGGGATGAACCCACCGAAGACATTCGCCTATGTCCTTGAACCTTCCTGCCTGCCAGGCCACCCGGTTAGGTCCCAACCATGGCACAAACATAAAAAATCTAGGCCTGGTCTGCGATGTATCTTCACGGCAACCTCCGTATCCGTCGTTCCACAACCATTGCCGCCATCAAGGCAGCCTTGCCATATTACCGTGGCTGCCTATGCTCTCCAGTACCTCCTTGCCGACCCCTGCCCTGTGTGCCTTGAGGGTCCTTATGCCGGTTTCAACATAGGACTCTAGCTGCCTCTCAAGGATGGACGCCATTGGATGATCCTGTATGGTGAGCTGGTTTACATGCCAGGGATACAGGCTGAAATCATATAATACTGGATTCAACCCCGGTGCCTCCACCAGGAACTCGTCCCCATTGATCATGGCCACGGTTGGGTTTCCACCAGATGGCTTTACGACTGCCCAGCCAGCGGATTCGCTGCAGGGTCTGAAAAGATCGCGCCCCCATGCCTGATTTATGGCCCTTACGTGCAACAGGCCCAGCACGGTGGGCATTATATCCACCTCACTACCTACATCCTTTACCATCAGCCCAGCGTGTCTGGTGTCACCTGGGTAATAGATCAAAAGTGGGATATGCTGACGGGTCAGGTCCATCAAGGCCTTTGGCTGTTCAAAGGCAAAACCGTGATCACCGTAGATAACAAAAAGCGTCCTGTTAAACCAGGGCCTTTTCCTTGCCTCCTCGAAGAATCTGCCTAGGGCCCAATCCCCATAACGAATCCCATTGAGCCTTGGCATCAGGACGTCAGGCCCTTTAATCCCCTTAAAGGGTGCCGGTGGGGGAAGGTCGAAGGGGGCATGATTACTCAGGGTCTGGAGAAGGGCAAACACCCTCCTGCCTCCCTTACTGAGGCGGTCGATCTCCTCGACCCCCCTAAGAAACATATCCTCATCGGAAACGCCCCAGGTGGGATCCATGAATCGGGGATTTTTGAAGTCATCCTTACCTACGAACTTCTCGATCCCCTGATTCCTGAAAAACCCCTCCTGATTGTCCCAGGTAAAACTTCCATTGTATACATAAAGTGTCCTAAATCCATGGGCCTTTAAAATGGCTGGCAGGGATCTGAAGGGCTGTTGGCCAAGGCTGTTTTGCATAAGATATTCGTAGTCAGGCAGGTTTGGAAAGCTGCACATGGCAGCAAAAAGGGCCTGATGGGTATGGGTACCCTGGGAAAAGAAGTGATTGAACAGGATACCCTGCCTGGAAAGATCATCAAATACAGGGGTAACTGCATACCTAGCCCCCAGTGCCCCTACAAACTGTGCGGACAGGCTTTCCATCTGGATGAGCACAACGTTCTCTGGCACAGGATCCAGGAAGAGCCAGCGCCCCTTGTCTCCAGGAATCCTTAAGAGGGGATATCGGTCAGGCAAGAGTAGGTGATCCCCTGGCTGCAAAACCATCTTCCGGGTAATTTCCAGGGCCTTCCTCGCCGGTAATCTCTTAACCCAGAAACGGGCTGTCTTGCTATTTTTCCGTTCGAGTACTGCCCTAGTAAGGGTAAATATGCCATTTAGGGCCAGATGATTCGCAAAGGTGTAGCGCGAGAAATAGGCATCACCCCACCTTATTGGAGCCCCCTTTTGGAATCCTCCCCTGGCCCCGAAAACTAAAAGGATCACCACAACCATTATCGAGGGGAAAGTCCTGGTTATGTATATGGAACGTGAAAAGGATACAGGAAGCCCTGCCGAAAAAACCGCCTTTCTTATAAGCCAATACAAAAGTGACACCAGGACTGCCCATGCCAACAGATAGGTCAATACCGGATATCCATGCCATACCATGCTGATGACCGTTGCCGGGTCATCAGTAATATATTGTATCGCCAGTTGATTGAACCGGTCGTGGAATTCCCTGTAAAATTCAGACTCCGCAAGCCCCAAAAATATTACCGGTGACAATAGGATCGATAAGAGCACGGGCATCATCTGCACCGTCCCCATCCGGTACTGCCAACCTATAACCGGCAATAGTGACCAGGCAGCAAAGGGAAGCAGCAGGTAGCATGTTACCGCCATGTCAAATCTGGCCCCAACGATAAAACTTTCTAAAAGGACCGAAGCCGGAATACCAGCGGCAAGTGACCAGTTCCTAAGAAGAAGAACCAGGCGGAACATGGAAAAAAGCAGCATCAAGCCCAGGAATAACCTGGCCAAAAAACCTGCTTCCGGTGCAAGAACAAATCTTGAATTATCTCTCATATAAATGGTCCTTTCTCCCCCTAACCTGGCAGCAGGTCCCAGTCTATAAGAAGCCGATCAAAGAAACATTTCTGTAAGACCTGCTTTATTACGGGGGTAGTCGAGACAATCGGGCCCGTGCATATACCCACAAGCTCGCCTGCTTAATAAACTGGCAAATAGCATGATCCGGGATAATGCCAGGAACCAGGGGATCTAGCAAGATAAATCAAGATGTTCACAGCATAAAAGGGGAAGCCAAATCAATTCTTGAGGACTGCCATGTGTTGGGATGAATGGGTAATTAGGACAGGGGTCCCAAGGGGCACCAAATGAAACAGATCGCGCACGTCCTTATTTTCAAGGGCAATGCAACCCAACGTCCAGTCCCAGCCGGTGCCACCCCCGTGAATACATATGGCCCCACCAAGCTTGGTATTCCATGGAGGTTGCCGCTTGTGATCTATGGCATAGACTATGGCATTATACTCACGCTTGGAGATCATTCCTTCCCTGAGTCCCCTTTTAGCATCCTCCTTGTTGGGATAGCTGATCCCAAGGGAGAGATAGAACTTACTCCTTGGATTCTTGGTACAGATATAGAATCTTCCCTCTGGCGTACATCCATCACCCTGCCTTTCCTTGTCAGTAGAAGGATCCTTGCCAAGGACTATAGGATAAGAGCGAAGCAACCTGTTCCCCGAATAGAGGAAAAGCCTTCTTTTGGTCTTGTCGATCACAATGCGTTTGCCCCTATTGAACTTTTCCCCTGAAACCTTTGTATCATTACCAGCACTCTTGCCTGGACCGATTTCCTGGGTAACCGGATGCCCCTTGCCTTGAAGCCCTTCCCCAATCCCAGAGGGAGTCGGCATCTTTTCTTCGTGTTTTTGTACAGGATTGCCCGAACAATTATACAGGCATGGCAAAGCAAGCATCAAGAAAAGGGGAAAGAGATAATATTTATACTGGCTAACCATCTTGACCCGTCATTTTGGTATTGGAATGTTGCAACTTGTCACGAAAAAAACCATCCTATTCCTTGGGCCGTATTCCTATGCCTGGTGTACAGCGCCGAGGCTACGGGCTCAAAGGGTAAAAATTATCATATCAAAGCCATGGAAATATTTAAATAGATACAGATACGAAAAAGGGCTGGGACAACCTCCTATGGAGGTCGCCCCAGCCCTTTTAAGCCTTGACGATAGAAAAGATCCTTTATTTTACCTCTTCAAAATCGGCATCTACCACATTATCGTCTCCACCGCCTGAGCCGCCGCCTCCCTCGGCCGCGCCACCAGTGCCGCCAGCCTCTTGTCCTCCAGCCGCACCAGCTGCGGTACCACCTGCCTGGGTCTGTTGATACATAAGCTCTGCAAGCTTGTGAGAGGCCTGCATAAGTGCATCCTGTGCCTTCTGGATGGCATCCTTGTCATCACCCTCCATGGCCTTCTTGAGGGCCTGTATCTTGTCATTGATATCATTCTTGGTAGCCTCGTCGACCTTGTCACCAAGCTCTTTCAGGCTCTTCTCAGTAGAGTAAATCAGGCTGTCCGCCTGGTTCCTGGCCTCTATGAGTTCACGGCGCTTACGATCTTCCTCGGCATGGAGTTCTGCCTCCTTTTCCATCCTCTTGATCTCTTCCTCAGTCAGACCGCTCGATGCCTGGATCCGGATGGATTGTTCCTTACCCGTGGCAAGATCCTTGGCAGAGACATTCAATATACCATTGGCATCGATATCAAAGGTAACCTCTATCTGGGGCACACCCCTTGGTGCAGGAGGTATACCCACCAACTCAAACCGGCCGATGGTCTTGTTGTCCGCAGCCATTTCACGTTCGCCCTGGAGCACGTGTATGGTAACTGCATTCTGATTGTCGGCAGCGGTGGTAAATATTTGGCTCTTCTTGGCCGGAATCGTGGTATTTTTCTCTATAAGCTTGGTCATGACCCCGCCCATGGTCTCAATACCAAGCGACAGCGGGGTTACGTCAAGAAGCAATACATCCTTAACCTCGCCCTTGAGCACGGCACCCTGTATTGCCGCACCTATAGCCACCACCTCGTCTGGATTAACCCCCTTGTGTGGCTCCTTGCCAAAGATCTCCTTGACCTTTTCCTGTACCCTGGGCATACGGGTCATACCGCCGACCAGTATCACCTCGTCAATATCCGCCTTGGTAAGGCCGGCATCCTTGAGCGCCGTGTCACAGGGTGCAGTGAGGCGATCGATCAGATCCGCAACAAGGGATTCGAGCTTTGCCCTGGTGAGCTTTATTACCAAGTGCTTGGGGCCGCTGGCATCTGCCGTTATGAAGGGAAGATTTATTTCGGTCTCAGGGGTAGAGGACAACTCGCACTTTGCCTTCTCTGCCGCCTCCTTGAGCCTCTGAAGCGCCATCCTGTCCTGCCTCAGATCTATTGCGTTCTCCTTTTTGAACTCTTCGGCAAGCCAGTCAACTATCCTTAGGTCGAAATCCTCACCCCCGAGGAAGGTATCCCCATTGGTGGATTTCACCTCGAATACTCCCTCGCCTATCTCCAGGATGGATATATCGAAGGTTCCACCACCAAGGTCAAAGACCGCGATCTTTTCCTCACTCTTCTTATCCAGACCATATGCCAAGGCCGCGGCGGTCGGTTCATTGATGATCCGCAGTACGTCGAGCCCGGCAATACGTCCGGCGTCCTTCGTGGCCTGGCGCTGACTATCATTGAAGTAGGCCGGGACCGTTATGACAGCCTCCTTCACCTTTTCACCCAGGTATTCCTCAGCGGTCTGCTTCATCTTGCCAAGGATCATGGCGGATATCTCGGCAGGACTATATTTCTTGCCCTGGACCTCGACGTATGCATCACCGTTAGGACCCTCTACGATCTTGTATGGAACTATCTCTTTGGTTCTTTGGACC
>WFZW01000182.1 GCA_015489365.1 Deltaproteobacteria bacterium
GGCCATAGCCGTATCATGGGGAGAGGTGATAGGGGCCCGATACATCTATATTGGTGCGACCGAGGTAGACAGCTCAGGCTACCCGGATTGTAGACAATCCTATTTTTCCGCCTTCAACAGGTTGATCAGGGAAGGCACCAGGCCGGAGACAACAATAGAAGTGGTGACACCTATCATCACCTTCGACAAGGGGGCCGTAGTCGAAAAGGGCATCGAACTCGGTGCACCTCTCCACCTGACATGGTCCTGTTACCAGAATAGCGATCTCGCCTGCGGTAGGTGTGACTCCTGTCTCCTGAGGTTGAAAGGATTCAGATCGGCAGGTATCGCTGACCCGATAATGTATGAAAATGGACGAAATATTTAAATGTCAATGTTGCGGCCATTGTTGCCATGGCAAGAGCACGGTATCCGTTTCGGCTGAGGAGAGGCAACGCATCGCCAGGTTCCTTGGCATGGACACCTCTTCCTTCCTCGACGGCTTCTGCGTGGTCAAGGGAAACCGGGTGGAGATGAAGATACGAGACGGCCACTGCATATTCTATAATGATGACGGCCTCTGTACGATCCACGAGGTTAAGCCATTCCAATGTAAGAGATGGCCCCTTCATCCAAGCATCCTTGGTGACGAATCGGCATGGAAGGCCATCAGGGCGGATTGCCCCGGCTTTAAAAGGGATGTTTCCTATACCGATATCTGCGACCTGATAAGAAAGGTGAACGATGAACCTTGAAAAGATCAAAAGAAATGCCTTCGTTTCCTGCCCATTCGATCTCCTGAAGGAACAATATACCCAGCGAATCGTGGAAGAGGGAATAAATCCGGAAATAGGCCTGAATGGAAACATCCTCGACCGTTATTCCATGGCCGATTACCTTCAGGTGGCCTCCCTTCTCAGGGAGGCAGGCCTTTCTTGCACCATCCATGCCCCATTCACTGACCTATCCCTTGGCGCACTGGATCCGGAAATAAGACGGGTGAGCCTTGAGCGGCTGTCGACAAGCGTGGACTTGGCTGCCCTTTTCAAGGCCAAGGCACTTATTTGCCATACCGGATTCGACAGTCGCCACTATCTAGGCCTTAAAGACAAGTGGATCGACAACGCGGTGGACTCCCTGGGGCGTTTACTGGAACGGGTTGAAAAGGGTACCACGCCACTAGCACTAGAGAATGTCTACGAGCTTGACCCTGATATACACCAGGAGTTGTTTTCACGACTGGAATCAAAGATGCTTGGGTTTTGCCTTGATCTAGGGCATCAAAGGGTATTTTCAGCCACCAGGCTGGACGGGTGGCTGGATGCACTTGGGAAGAGACTCGTTCATCTCCACCTCCATGACAATAACGGAAAATATGATGAACATCTTGCAATAGGCCAGGGAAACCTTGACTTCGATTCACTCTTCCGTTGGCTCCAAGAGAACCAAAAAAGGCCCTTAATGACCATTGAGGCACATGATGAACAGGCAGTGATCCCGTCTTTCGTAGCCCTAGGTGGATTACTCGAAAGATATGGTATGGACTAGACAAGACCTGGGCTTATTCGTACTTGTTTTCGCCTGGGAGCCTATCGATCCTATCCAGGGCAGGCCCTCAATTTTTTGACTATTTCATTGATCTTGTGCTTGTCTGCATCGGAGAGGCCTTCAAACCTTACACCCATTCCACGCTTCTGACCGGCGGTGCGGGGATGATACGTTGACCAGACGACTTCTGCCTTCACCTTTATGGGAACAACGCTTTCTGGCAACATAAATTCCAGGTTGATCCACGTACCTGGCTCCAAGGGATTGGGACAGGCTATAAACATCCCTCCTGCGCTCAGGTTTTCTGCGAAATCCATGAAAAATCGATCGACTGTTCGGTAATCAACCTTTATAACCGCAGGTGCCCTTGGGCTCCTTCTCTTCTTCTTGCCGGGGCTGTCAAAAGCCATTACTCCTCCAACACTACTTGCAGTCTGAAATTTTGCAGGGTATATAAGACTCCACCCTCAAAGGGTATGGCAATCCACTATCCTCAAATATAGAGCACAGAATAAGGGCTACTGGTGAGCAAGCACAGGAGAGTGCTCCTTGGATGTACAGGAGATATGGATTCCACACTGCTTGAAAACAGTCTTCTCATGATATTCAGTTCGCCTTAAAACGATATCAACATAAACAACAAGGGGTAATAACGATGTCAAAAGTATGTGAAATTTGTAAAAAGGGCCCTACCACAGGTTGTAATGTCAGTCACGCAAACAACCATACCCGTCGCCGTTGGTTGCCAAATCTTCAAACCGTAAAGGTTTCGATCAATGGCCGTACAAAGAAGATGCGTGTGTGCACCAGGTGTATCCGTTCAGGCAAGATAACCAAACCTGCCATATAGGCCCTTAGTGCATGCGCTCGCGGAGGATGCCATCCACTGTATCCAAAAGGCACCGAGTACCTCGCGTTAACTGCTACCTGGTATCCCTGGTATCTTACGTATGATCGCATTTAGGCCCGAAATATGTACCGCAAATGCCAAGGGATCTTATCCGAAAATGCATTTTGATCAGCCATGGACACACAAGGGCATACATGGACAAGATGAGCACGCTGTTACTGGGCAAAAAGGCAGTCTTCAAAGATCTCACCTTTACGAGTCAACCTTTATGAGGCCCCTTACTTTTATCTTCGGAGAGATGGGGCTGTCACTTTAGATTCTGGTAGTAGCAATTCATCCAATAGATCCCCTGTCTACCCGCATGACGCCCTCGACCTTCCTGATGCCGGAAAAGACCCTTCTTAGGTGTTTATTGTCATTGACCTCTGCCATGAAGGTAAAACTTGCACTGTGATCAGGCAGGGTAGTCACCTTGGCCTCCAGTATATTTGCCTCGGCTGCACTTATTGCGTTGCTTACGGCTGCGAGCATGCCCTTCTGGTCGGTGGTCCTCACGATCAACTTGACTGGATATGTACCGCCCTCCTCGGTAGCCCAATTTACCTCTACCTGGCGTTCTGGGTCCAGGTTCATGATGTTTGGACAATCCTGGCGGTGCACGGTAACCCCTCTCCCCCTTGTAATATAGCCTACCACCTCATCACCTGGAACAGGGGTACAACACCTTGCAAGGTGGATCATTATATCGTCGTGACCATGGATTAAGATGCCCTGTTGTCGTAGCGCCTCCCCCTTCTTGAGGTTCTTTTCAACCTGGCCCTCCTTGGTCTCTTTCAACTGTTCAGGCCTTACGAACTTTCTTGAGATCTGAGAGGTCGAGATCTTGCCATAGCCAACGGCAATAAGCATATCCTCTACGGTTCGGAAGGAAAAGGATCTTGCCACCTCCTCGGCCCCGGCCTTTAAGAAATCGTTGAAGTCAATCCGGTACTTCCTAAGTTCCCTTGCCAGGAGGTCCTTGCCAAGAGCAAGGCTCTTATCCCTCTCCTCGGTCTTGATCCACTGTCTTATCCTGGCCCTGGCCCTGCTCGTCTTTGCAATCTTGAGCCAATCACGGCTGGGCACGTGGTGCTTGGAGGTAATGATCTCCACCACGTCACCATTTTGAAGCTGGTACTTCAGTGGTACCATCCGTCCATTCACCTTGGCCCCGGCACAGTGATGACCCACCTCTGTATGGA
>WFZW01000183.1 GCA_015489365.1 Deltaproteobacteria bacterium
CCTGAATGGTGGAAGGGCTCAGGGGTAAAGGAACTTGAGGTTTCCTGGGACGTTCGACCCCTTGCCGAGGGCCTAAAGGATGGGAAGGCCGTGTTGAGGATCCGTGCCTATGATGCATCTTTGAGAAGGGGACTAAAGGGAAACGAGACTGTATTGAAAATTCCTGTTGCAATCGATCTTTCTCCACCCCAAATAATACCGATCAGTACTGTTCATAATATCCGTACAGGGGGCAGTGGCCTGGTATCATTCAGGGTAAACGAGGGTGTGAAAAAGGTAGGTGTATGGGTAGGTAAGCTGTTCTTTCCTGCATATGAACTTACTGGCGTTGGCCAGAATATCTTTGCAGCCATGATAGCCTTACCATTTGATGCGAAAAGATCGACCCCGGTTCGTATCGAGGCAGTGGACGAGGCAGGCAACTCCGCTAAGTCTATCGTTTCGTGCCGCATTATTAGGAGGCAACCCAGGGTGGACAAGATAAGGATTACCGACAGTTTCCTAGAAAGGAAGATGCCGGATTTCATGGCCCGTTATCCTGATCTCAAGGGTTCGCTCTTGCAGGTGTTCTTGGAGGTAAATACCAAGATGAGGCAGGAAAACAACGAACAGATAAGAAAGATCTGCGGCGCAGGGGCCGGAAGCCCACAGATTATGTGGCATGGGGCATTCAAGAGGATGGCCGGGGCCTTGAGAGCGGGTTTTGCCGATTACAGGCACTACTTCTACAAGGGGAAGGAGATTGGCCAGGCCCATCATATGGGGGTGGACATAGCCTCTGTGGCCCATGCCCCGGTGCCGGCGGCTAATGAAGGGCGGGTTGTCTTTGCTGATTATCTTGGTATATATGGAAATACCATAATACTCGATCATGGCCTGGGATTGTTCAGTATGTATTCACACCTGAGCGCCATGCGGGTTTCCAAGGGAAGCAGGGTCAATAAAGGGGAGATAATCGGCAATACCGATATGACAGGTCTAGCTGGTGGCGATCACCTCCATTACGGGATGCTTGTAAATGGTGTCTTTGTCAATCCAAAGGAGTGGTGGGATAAGAGGTGGATAAGGGATCACATAATGGCTAATCTGCCGAAGGGATTTACCAGGTGATCGATCTTGTTTCTATTGCTCCGTGTAAGGGAAATAGGCATGTGATCACCATGGCCTCAACCGATCACAGGGTAGGATAGGATCTGGAGATGATTGAATCCACCATCCATATTCGGTCACAGGTTATAGGGGGGCGAGGCGGATGGCAGATGTGTTACCAACGCCCTAAACACCTGGCTCAATGTATGCCTGCTCCATATGATTGCGCACCAGATATCTGGTGACCTATCCCATGAACAGGCAGATACTTATGTTGATCCTTTTGTGTTCCTGTTTCCTTTGCTCGGGGTTTACCCTGCCCCCACCAGGGGGCCTTAGAAAGGACATACTTACTGAACTCAACAAGATACGCGAAAGTACACCAGGGGCAAAGGAAAGGGCCAGATGGCGCAGATTGCGCGACAATGCCCGTTCTGTCTTGGAACAGGCCGAGCTTGACGATGCTGACAAGTATGCGCCTGGTCCATGGAACGATGCCCTTGATCTTTTTGCAAGGGCAAAACAGTACGCTGCAATACGTTCGTATCGTAAGGCATCGTATCTTGCAGAAAAAACCATAGAATATGCCAGCCTGGCCATAAGAAGGGCAAAAACGGAATACAACAAGAGGGCCAAGGCTGCAAAGAGAGAACTTGCACGATTGAAAAAGGCCATCGATTGTGCTGTCACGGCATCCAAGGACCATACCCATGACGACGGTAACGGGACATCGGACGTCCGGGCCAGGTTGACCCTGGAACTAGATGACCTTGATAATGCAGTTGCACTCGGCCAGTTCAAGGATTTCGAGGATGGTGTACGGCGCGTGAAATCCTACATAAATGCGAGGTTCCCGGATTGTGTGGGCCCTGTATCCAAAAAGGAATAAAAAAAGGGAAGGATTCATTTGTCGGAACGGGTCAGTCCTTGTCTTATAGCGAACATAAGGGGCGATGAGTCCTTCGTTGACAGGCTTATACGGCTTGGATGCCTTGTTGAAAGGGGTTGGCTCTTTACCGGAAGGAAAGACCTTGAGACGCACGGCCTCTGCGAGGCCATTTTGTGGAATGAAGCGCCCCGTGATAAGTGGGATGGGTTGATTCAGCACCTGGATGCCCAGGCTGAAAGATTATTGAACTCCATGGGCCGCAGATCCTTTAGATGTGAGTGGCGATTTGCCTCCACGGATTTCTTTCCCGATACGTTTCACGGCAGAACCGGCATGTTGGTCACTCCCAGGATCAGGCTTTATCCCTACGGGTCTCTTTCCTTCAGGGTGAAGGATCGGCCGTATACCCCAGGGATCGTGGAGTTGGCCATGCATTCAGGCTGGGCCTTTGGTACTGGAAATCATCCCAGCACCGTGGGTTGTCTGCACGCCCTTGATTGGTTGAGCTCTCAGGGTCTTTTGGCAGGTCGATCCGTCCTAGACATAGGTACGGGAACCGGTATCCTTTCGTTGGTGGCTGTACGTTTCGGGGCAAAAAGTGCCCTTGGTATAGACGTAGATCCAGAGGCCTTGGCAGTGGCAAGGACCAATGTGGAAAGGAATGGTCTGGAGGGTCGGGTAACTATTTCCAGTATAGACATCAAGAGATTGGAACAGGGTTTCGATCTGGTTATGGCAAACCTTACGCCTTCTGTTCTTTTGGGGATGTTATCTGATATCGTAAGGCTTGCTGGCGACGGTGGAATATTTCTCCTTGCTGGTTGCCGCAAGAAAGCCATGGCCAGTATAGTAAAAGATCTCGTGGAATGTGCAGATATTATATGGCAGGATTCTATTGAGGAATGGGAAACCAGGATATTCAAACCCTTTTCCATGCAGGAGTCGATTGAGTCGAATCTCTAGCGATTTCGATACGTAAGAAACAAATTTTTGATTGGGGAAAATTCATGAACATTTCATTAGCTCTGGTGCCAGTCGATTTTTCTGATTGTGCGCTCAATGCCTTGAAATATGCAGCGAAGTTGGTCTCGAGCAAGGGGGCAGAACTGGTCTTGCTTCATGTCATAGATGACCGGGAGGCCTCAAAGATAGCCAACTATACAAAGGATGACTTGGATCAGGTCAAGGGGCGGTTGGCCAACCAGGCCAAGCAGCTTTTCAGGAAGTTTCTAAAAAAATGGGATAGGGACAGTCTGGTAAAAGAGACCATTGTCTCCTTTGGATCACCCTTCCAGGAAATAGCTATAAAGGCCAGGGAATTGCAAGTTGATATCATCATAATGGGGGGTTATGGCAGTAGGGGAAAGGGCCAGATAGATGAAATATTCTTTGGAAGCACGGTGGAAAAGGTAGTTCGCCTGCTGCCATGCCCGGTGCTGTGTGTACCAATAGGGTGGCCAGAGAACATGGATTGAAAATCAGGCGAGCATGGTTCCCTGGCCGCTAACCTCCTGTGATCACAAAGACATGTGAGGGGGGGTAAAGCTCAAACGAAAATTTCCAGCACTTCATAGGTCTTCAGGCCAGAAGGTGAACGAAACTCTACTTCATCCCCCTCTGATTTGCCCAAAAGTGCCTGACCAAGTGGGGAGCGTATGGAGATCTTGCCCTGTTTTATGTCGGATTCATCAGGGCCAACCAGTTGATATACTACCTCTTCGCCTGAATCGATGTTTTCAAGCCTTACCTTCACTCCGAAGACGACCCGGTCACAGCTCTGGTTTTTGCAGTCTATTATATCTGCATTTGCTAGTTTACTGCTGAGATATTGGATACGTGCCTCAAGATGTCCCTGCCTTTCCTTGGCAGCATGATATTCGGCATTTTCGGAAAGATCACCATGGGCTCTGGCCTCCTCTATGGCCTTGATCACCTTGTATCTTTCCACCTTTTCAAGATTTTCTAGTTCTTCCTTGAGCTTGCGATACCCTTCTGCTGTAAATGGAGTCCGCTCCATGTTCTTCTACCTTATCCCCCTGTTATTACAAAGCTTAACAAAATCTTCATAGGGCCTGTCCCCTTGTTGAAAGCAGCACCCCTGAAAATACAGCCCTTATTCAGGATGTATTCTCACGATAACTGATATTCCCAAGGTAGGCACAACGAAGTATGAAAATACACCACTGGAAACATCTTGCCTTTTGTCCATGTATGTCCTGGCTAATCAAAAAATATATTTTCAGATAAAAAAATTTCTTGCATTTGCCTAACGCCTCAGCAATGGTGCCCGGTGTTTCTTTTCATCCCAACGTCTTTTTTACTCCAACAAAACGAGTTCCTTTCAGAGGCTTTGCCTGGCTTGACCAAAGGCAGCACCATAAAGGTTACTTTGCTTTCCGGTTGATTATTTCATTGTAGTACATTTTAGCGCGGAGACGTATTGGCTTAGACGTGATATTGCGTTGCGGCTTGAAAGCATAGCCACGAAAACACGGGCTCTTTTCTTGCAAGCGCCTTTAAAGAAGATAACAAAAACCCAACTTGCCGCAACCCCTTTTTTGTTGGTAGAAGAGGTGGAGAGATTTACCGTGAAAATACAGAGTCTATGGGCTGTATCTTCATGTATTGGGGGTGCGCACCAAGGTACGGGCCGCATGGAAGCTTAGGCAGTAAATCCTCTCTTGTTGTCCTCTTGGGCACGAATTTCTTCGTAGATTGGCATTATCTCTGATCTCTTTATGAGGGCTACTACCGGCTTCCCTTCTACCTCCTGCTGAACCTTTTCCATGCCCTGGAATTCTTCCCTATCGACCAAGACGGCTACGCCTTCTACCGCGAGACCGTCTTCCCGGCATCTCCTGATTGCCTTTATAACGGATCCTCCTGTAGTTATGACATCATCCAAAACCAGGACGGGATCGCCGGGTTTCACGTTTCCCTCGATCCATTTTATTGAGCCATGTCCTTTCAATTCCTTGCGTACAATGAAATGCAGTATCTTTTTGCCGTGAAACCATGCATGATGCATCAGGGCAGCCCCCATTGGATCTGCCCCGAGGGTCAAACCACCTGCTCCAACGATGTTGGGGAATTTTTCATCAACAAGAGACAGTAAAAGTTCCCCGATCAAGGCCGAACCTTCTGGGTCAAGGGTGGTTTTCTTACAGTCGAAATAGAATTGGCTCTTTTCCCCAGATGCTAGCGTAAATGAAGCGTCCTCACGGTATTCAAAGGATTTTTCTAAAATTATTCCCTTAAGACGTTCAAGTTTTTTCATTTTTCAGCCTTTTAATCAAGTTTTTTGAAATACTTGCAAGATAAATCGCTCAAGAAGCAGGCCAAGATATAATCACAAATTATACAGCTCGCAAGCTTATCCCAAACTATCTATCTGCGCTGCATCCCAGGATATGAAGATACCGTCCTTACCAGGTATGTATTTTCACGCTAAATTATGCACTTATCTCCCTTTGAAGCCTCAAGCTTACTTCACTGGGCCCACTCAGGGCTGGACCCTTCCCAGCGTATCATCCCAAGGTCCCTAGTCTTCAAAGACGGTCAAGCGGACTTTCAAGAGTTACGATGTCCTTCTTGATTACATGGGTATACATCTCTGTAGTCTTTACACTTGCATGTCCCAAAAGCTTCTGTAACGCACGGATATTGATACCATTTTCCAACATATGAGTGGCAAAGCTATGGCGCAAGGTATGACAGGTAACCCTTTTATCAATACCAGCCCTGGCCGCTGCCCGTTTCACCGCCTTCTGTAATCCTGATTCTAATACATGATGTCGTAACTCCCTGCCAGATCTGGGATCTACAGAGCGCTTCCGGGCGGGAAAAACATACTGCCAGCGTGTCTCCCTCATTGCATTGGGATATTTTCTAGCAAGTGCCTCTGGGATATAGACTTCTCCAAATCCCTCTTCTAAGTCCCTATGATGAAGTAATTTTACCCGGTGGATCTGGTACTTCAGTTCTTGATGGATACTTTTGGGGAATATTGTGGCCCTGTCCTTTCCACCTTTCCCACCCCTTACATAAATCTGGTTTTGTTCAAAATCTATATCCTTTATACGCAGACGCAGACATTCCATCAGTCTAAGGCCGGAGCCATACAACAATTTAGCCATTAAGGCATGAGAGCCATGAAGGTATTGGAACAGTCTTACTACCTCATTGGGGCTAAGTACGGTTGGCAATCTGGGCAATTTTCTGGCACGAATTGGAGTGATTTCTTTATCAAGCTCTATTTGCAACACCTCACGATAAAGAAAACAAATTGCATTGAGTGCCTGGCGTTGCGTTGAAGCCGAAACATTCAGATTGGATGCCAAATATGATAGAAATTTTTCGATATGTTTTGCTCCCATCTTTATTGGATGCGTTTTGCTTCCAAAAAAACGGATATATCGAATAATCCACTTGCAATAGGAGGTCTCGGTGCGGTAAGCATAATGATGGTAACGGAGGACCTCCCTAACTTGGTCCATTAATTTCAACTTGGGATTTGGATGAAATCTTGCTTTATTTTCCATAATAACAATGATAATAAGTGATTAAGAGAAATTTTTCAACG
>WFZW01000184.1 GCA_015489365.1 Deltaproteobacteria bacterium
TTGATATTCTGCATACTATGCCTTCTTTTTTCAGGTGCGGGAAAGACATACGCATATACTGTTCTTGCACCCTCTCCAGGTGATAGATTCTTGATTCAAACGAGGCATCCTTCTGTAAATATGGTAGTGATGGTTTCAGGACCTGGTGAACAGCAAGGATTCCAGGTTGAAGAGATCATAGGACAAACAGGTAGCAAACGGATCATGAGTCCCCTTGGCAGTTGGAAGGGAAATAAAGGGGTCTTTGTCCACTATCTTTTGTCACTCAAGAGGGGTGAAAACACCTTTGTCTTGATTCCTGGTGGGAGGCGGCTGAAGATCTTATATCGGCCATCAAGAACCATGCTCAATTTGAACCAGGACAGCGGCTCGTCCTATCTGTTTCACAGGAAGCAGGTGGTTCCCAAGCAGTGCCGTGAGTGCCATAAGAACCAGTTGCCGCCAGGGGTAGTCCAAGACGCTAAATGGCTGGGCAAATGCAAGGATTTTTCACCTGTTTGCTTCTCCTGCCATCAGAGGCTGGTTAAGGGATTTAACTGGAGACATGGGCCTTCTGCCAATATCGAATGTCTGGGTTGCCATAAAACAAATTTCAAGGGCCGTGGTATTACCATCTTGACCGAGAGGGTCAACGAACTGTGTTTCAAATGTCACCTGAATAAACAAAGGTTGAGGAAAAAATCACACATTCATGGTCCAGCCAAGATAGGTGATTGCACAGTATGTCACGATCCTCATGGGGATAAATTCCGTGAGCAGCTATGGGCCAGCGGGAAGGCAGACCTGTGTGTGGCCTGTCATTCGGACAAAAGAACGGCATTAAAGGGTGCCCCTGGATTTAATCAGCACGGTATCATTTCAGGGGGCGGTTGCATCGCTTGCCATGATGCCCATGCCAGCAACAATATGTTTCAATTATATAAGCCCATCAATGCACTTTGCGTTAGTTGTCATATCAGCATGCAGGGTATAGTAAAGGGTCATCCCGTAGCTGGTCATCCCCTTTCTGGCAAGAAGGATCCTCGCAGACGGGGACGTGAGCTTTCTTGCTCAAGCTGTCACAATCCACACGGTTCAAGATATAGGTACCTATTAATAGGAGATGTCATGGGAGGCCGGGTCTGTACTAAGTGCCATCATTAAGAGTAAGATTTTCAGGGCCTTAAGGGCATCGTTTGGTGTAAATGCCAAGTACTGAGCAACTTAAACCGCACTGGCCCTCTGTATCAATTGTAAGTGGGTAATGACAATCCATATTCAGAATCCCGGTTCAAGACCCTGAAATATTGTCCCGCATTTCTTGATCATTTTGTATTGAGGACGCAAGGTATTTTGCCGTTCACTTTTTACCTGGTACAACCAAGAGCATAAACATTCCGGATCCCAAACCTTTCCCCAGTACGTGAATATACAGTCCACGCCCCTGCCAAACCAAAAAAGGCCTGTGGGGTTGCCCCCACAGGCCTTTTTATTAGGATCTTATGGAAATACTACTTACTTCTTCCCTATTGTCGGGAGATTGTGTGGATCTATATGACATTCCAGACAATTCGGGAATCTCTTGTGCAATCCTGCGCCATGGGGATAGCCATGACATTTCTGACATTTTGGTATGTATCCATGCCTGTCGTGGCACTTTGCACAGGTCAGATCGCTGTGCTTGGTATGGTGATCCCGCAGGTGTTCATATTCAGTAGTATGGCAGGAACCACATATCTTGCTGGGTGTGGTAACCGGGTATTTCTTGATCTTGAGCGCACTGTGGGGTGAATGGCAAACAAGGCAATCCTTGAATTTTTGCCCTTGCACGTGGGGTTCATGGCAGTCCAGACAATTTGGTATGTATCCATGCTTGTCTGCGTGACAGCCCTGGCACCCTACCTCGGTATTGTGTGCACAGGGATTCTTGGCCATCTCTGTATATTCCTTCTTATGGCACAGACCACAGGCTATAATCTTTTTCCCCTTCTTAAGGGTGATCATCTTCGTTACACTTGCAAACTTGATGGTCCTGGGTGAATGTGGGTTTATATGGCATACCATGCAGTTCGGGAAAGCCTTGCCATGCTTGTACCCGTGACAACGCTGGCACTTGGGCATTATGGCCTTCCAGTTCCTTTTGATCGGATTGTACCTGTGGAATTTTGTATGGCACTTGGTACATGCGAAACGGTGCTTTGACTTACTTTTCTTCAGGTCATTGTATTCAGTGGTATGGCAGCGGCCGCATTCCACTGGAGTAAGCGGCTTAGGGGTCCCTTCATACAACGCCGCACCGGTCAGCGGTTTTGTTGTTGCAGGGGCCGGTTTTGTCTGGGCCTTGGCCTTGGGCGTAGTTGATACTGCTGCCGGTGGCGCGGTCTTTGCCTGGACGGTTCCCTTCTCAGCCATCTGGTTGGCACACGCCACGAAGATGACACTGAATAGAAATATTCCTGCCACTGTCAACGTTACTATACCTAGTCTTTTTTTCATCTTATCCCCCCTGAAATTTTACTTTGATAGGTTATGAGCATCCCTATGGCAATCGGTACATTTCTTGAATTTTTTCATCATTGCCGCAGGATGCGGTTTGCCATGACAGTCTGTACAAGCAGGCCGGACACCGTGGGTCTTTTTATGACAAAAGACACACTTTAACTTTGCATGCTTAGTATGGCCCGATTCCAGAAGTTTTCTCAAATCCGGATGGCATGCACCACAGTCCTTATTGGGAACATCCTTGCCATAGGTTACAGGAAGCGGGTAATGTGCCCTGTGACACCTAAGGCAATCCTTAAATTTCTGTCCCTTTCTGTGAGGCTTGTGGCATTTCAGGCATTCCGGAATATATCCGTGCTTGGTGTGGCAATAGGAACAATCCAACTTGGCATGGGCGGTATGATGTTGTGTAAGGTCTTTGACCTCCTTGGGATGACATGTCTGACATGCATGGGTGGTCTTTTTGGGGAAGACGATCTTTAAGGGTTGATGGGGATTCCGGTGACACTTGAGGCAACCCTTGAGTTGGAAGTGGGGCTCGCCCTCGTGGCACTTGGAACATTTTGGAATTATGGCTCCCTTTGGGGTTGCAGGCGGGTGCCCACCTTCGTGACAATCCAGACAGGTTACTTCTGTCTTGTGCTTACCTCCTGCCTCTTGAATCTGATGGACGATTCCCGGATGGCACTTCACGCAATCGGAATTAGTAAGTTCTGCCTTAGAGGCATCTTCAGCGGCTAACAAATTGGTCCAGGAACACATTGTTCCCATAGCCAAAAATATAGTCGCAACCAAGACAAACAAACTTCTCATAACATCTCCTCCCAAGACCTTAAGTTTTAAAAATGTATGTGTGGCTGTCCTATCAGTATCAATGCCGCACCAAACCGTTTGGTACAACCATGCACTGCAATAGCAAAGCCCCCGGGAGAGAACGGAAGACCGTTTTACACCGAGCAGCCATTAATTTTCAGGGATAAATGCATTCAGGGGTATTATCCTTACATGATCAAAGACAGGATACCAGCCCTCCCCTAAAGCGATGTGGGTATTATGACTGAATCGTCATTGAATATTTTTTGTTATCGGCAGCCGAATCAGAAAACATAATCTACACCTTCTTGCGCCGAAGGATATCAATCCTGAGTTTTGCACAGTCAGGAGATATGCCGCTAACAACAGAATTCGTGCCCACGAAATATCCTCCAAAAATCTATACATTTTGCCGTATGGACTGTCAAGAAAATAGCGAAGATTAAGGGCATAGGGAGCCGCCTTGCCAGGCCCTTTATCGTGATCGTTGTCGATATCTGGCGTGGCATTCCCTTCTACTACGGCAAGCAAGTCCTTACACGGTACAGATTTTTTATCCAGTTTCACCTTGATTATGTAATCGGTTGTGTCCAGGTCCTTGACAAAGAATGGCTCTGAAGCTTAAAAAGCTAAGGTGTAATATCTCTAATGCATGCTCGTTATCCTTCCAAATCGTGTGCTTTCCATTTTGTTTAGCCATGGACACACAAGGACGCACATGGACAAATAGCAAAATGTTTCCAGGGCCGCATAGGAATTTAGGTACGAACAGTGAGAATATATGCAGGTATCGTTAATATGTGCTACCACCTTGTGTGGCCGTATATGTCCTGCACCACTGGGTTCCACCCTTGATCGTGCACGCCTTGAAAGGGCAAGGACAAACTCGAAGGCGAGTCTCATAGGTGCGGGTACACTGCGGGAGGGTAACCCAGAGATGCTGGGGCCAGGTGGGGCCCTCATCCCAGGTCGTATTCGGGCAATAGTTACAAAAAGTGGTAATATCCCGATCGAGGGCAAACGATTATTTGAGTATGGGCCACCTCCCATTATTTTCACGGGTAAGGAGAAGACCACGGGGCTACAGAACCGCCTTCTTCCTCATGCCTGTTGTGAAGTAATAGGGATTTCCAGATACAGGACCGGGGAACTGGCCCTGAGGGAGATACTAGATGTCCTGGAGATCAGGGGGGCGGACAGTGTCCTGATAGAGGGTGGAGGAATACTTAATCATGCCGCCATTTCTCAAGGCGTGGTAGACGAGCTCATCTTGACGATTACCCCCTTGGTTCTAGGGACAAGGGGGATCCAGAGCCTTGCAGACGGTGACAGGCCAGTAGGTGATCCCCTTGCAGGCTTTCGCCTTGTTTCATGTAAACCTCAGCCGACCGGTGAAATATTCTTGCGCTACATCGCTTCTGATAGCTCCAGATGATAACAATCTAGCCAACGGAGGTTAAAAAAACAGTGGAAGAACAAGACGTGGCCATACTCTATTCAGGTGGCAGGGATTCGCTTTCTCTCTATGTCCTATCGATTTTTGGGGCTTATCCAGAGGTGCCCAAGGCCAGGATGATACATCTGCTTCATATGCTTAACGGGATGGGGCGTTTCCCGACTTGGCCCAGGCAACGATGGAAGGTAGCCGAAAGGATCATTAAGAGACAGATACCAGGGCTTGGTACCCCGTTTGAGACATCATATGTGGAACTTGATATGGGCAGACTCTTTCAAGGGCTCTGGCTCGACTGGTATGAAGAACTGATGCCAAAATATGGTGGAAAGAATCTGGTATGCGTTGCATGTAAACTTGCCATGCACACCAGGGCAATCCTATATTGTATTGAACATTATGTTCCGCTTCTACTGGTGGGCTATACTGAACGGCAAACCTACTATCCGGAACAAACCCCGGCCTTCATGCAACGTATGGCCCGGTTCTCTGAAAAATTTGGGATCAGAACGGCCTTCCCCTTGTTCGAAGAATTTTCTACTGAGGAGATTACTAGACATTTTCTTGAGGATCATGGTCTGCCATCTACTGGAGGAGGGGAAAGAAAATGTCTGTTCTGTCAAACCAGAACAACGGCGACAGAGAGGGAAATAGGGGCATATCTTGATGATATGATTCCCAGGGTATCCGATTACATAAATATGAAGTTGGAAAAGAGGATCCATGGGGCGGCCGATTGTTTTCCTCCAGGGGTTATCCATCCATGAAAACCAGCTGCATAATCCCCACCAGGGACCGCTTGGAATACGTACAAAGGGCCATAGAAAGTGCCCTGAGGCAGGATCGCCAACTGGATGAAATAATCGTAATAGATGATGGTTCCTGCGATGGCACATCGGATATCGTTGCTAGGCGGTTTCCCATGATAAGGCTTGTACATACCCCTGGATTAGGGCCAGGTCCTGCCAGGAACAAGGGGGTGGAGGAAAGCACTGGAGAAATACTGCTCTTTTTAGATTCGGATGACCTGTGGAGACCATGCCATGTCGGATCCCTGGCAGGCCTGATAGAGGATGGTAACGAGGTTGCCTACGGGGTTACAAGAACCTTGGACCAGATACACGACAGGGAATTTTTGATCCCTGATTCCGGGAAAGCTATCCAGGGATATTGTTTTTCTTCCCTGGCAAAATGGTGTCACATGGTTCCTTCATCCCTGGCTGTTACCAGGAAGGCCTTCGAAAGGGTAGGGGGATTCCCCAATGGGACATTGGGGGAAGATTGGCTTTTCCTCTTGAATCTTGCAGCGTTCTATCCGTTTGCCTTTCATGATAGGGTGATAACCCTGAGATTTCTCCATGCAGGAAGCCTTTGCTGTCATAATCTGTGGACCCGAATGGATATACTGGCTTTACTGGGATGTATGGAGAAGGTGGTGCTTGAGCGTTCTCACTGTGCAGACAGGGATCTAGCCTGTTTAAGAGATATGAAGGAGCTGGTTCTGGAAAGGGCCGGTGATTGGAGAAGTATACAGGATTGGTACATAGATGCCTCAAGAAAGGGATTGATTTGATGATCACCATCAAAGAGGAACAACATAAACGGGCCCTTGGTTCCAGCCGGGATGTGCCGGAGGAACCACCTGCTTTTCCTATCAGGCTTTCAGCCGTGGGAATAACAAACAAGACATTGTGGATCCATCTTCCCCAGGGAACACTGCCCTTTGATTGTTCTTTACAGGTAGATCTTCCGGCATCTGCCAGGGGAATACACATGTCGCGGATGGAAAATGCCATCAGTTTGTTACATGGCAGGTCCTTTCCTGACATAAGGGCCTATGCCTCCTGCCTTGCAGGCTCTGTGATTAAGACACAGTCAGGCACAAGGGCCAGGGTTGAACTGTCCGGGCGGTTGCCCATAGAGACCCATACAAAGGTTACAGACAACATGTCCATCGATATGATCGAGGTGGGGACCGTTGTGGAGGCGCTGTCAGAGGGAGAACGGGTTACGATGTTACCGACCTTGACCGTTGGCGTGTACCACATGACCGCCTGCCCTTGTACCCAGGTGTATGTAGAGCAGCTGTTCCAAAGAGGATCCCACAATCAGTTACCCCTTTTTACCCATACACAGCGTTCCTTTACCAGCCTTTCCATTGAGGACAGGGATAACGTTATTTCCTATGATGAACTTATAGGTTGCCTTAATGCCGCCCTTCATGCTACCCAGGATCTGCTTAAACGTCCCGATGAGGCGGAGATAGTACTCAGGGTCCACCAGGACCCCCAGTTTGCAGAAGACAGCGTAAGGGAGGTGGCTAAGAGGGCAGGAATATGTTTCGGAAGGCGCCTAAATCCTTCAACCAGGCTCAAGATCAATTCCCTGAGCATGGAAAGCATTCACATACATGATGTGCGATGTGAGCTCGATACCACCATGGGCCATGTACTAGATATCCTCAGGGGCCAGGAAGATGCTCAAGAAGCCTGTCCTAACCCCAACCTGGCTACTTCCTGATGGATACACAAATATGTGCATGGACAAAAAGGTGCATTTTCATCCCAAACTTCCATGCGGCCCGTACCTTGGTGCGCCGCCCCCTAATACATGAAGATACAGCCCATAGACTCTGTATTTTCACGGTAAATCGTTATGCAGTCCGTATCCTCTGCACTACACGAAGATTTTGATTAAAAGCCAGGTAATTTCTTTCTGACAATGCCCAAAAGTCCTAGGAGCCCCGTTCCCATAAGCCAGGCAGAGGGTGGCAATGGAACCGCAGAGAGCACCTCTCCCTTAGAGGTAACAGTAGCCCCGGCCGTGCTAAAGAATCCATCTACACGGGCTGGCTGTAGTCCAAGTTGTACGGAAGGATCGAATTCCAGGGAAAACGTGGTGTTAAACCCATACTCCGTATCCCCAGTTGCCGTTCCTGGGAACAAACCGTTACCAAGCTGCTTCCATGTAACATGGTCCGGGGCGTACGTGATTTCCCATTCCCCGTTATCGTAATTATAGGTACCATATCCCTGGTCGAACAGGGTGATATAGGGCAAATCCGGCCAGGAATGGTGGGTTCCAGCCATATCATAGTAAGCAACAGGGTCGCCTGCCCCTATCACATCAGTGCCCTTGGGGAAATCAACCCGGAATTCAAATATTATTCCGTTTCCCTCTGCATTCAAGATATCGTATTGAATCCGCTCTACAGGTATGGATGAAGACGGTGTTACGATATTGCCCCCAGGCCCCAGATAGGCAGAGATGTAAGGTGCATCCGAGGTATAGTTTACCTGGACATCACCTAGGGGGCCTGCAAGGTGTGTTTCTGTACCCCGTGTAAGCATCAGGGCCAATGCCCCGGTAGACAAGAATGAAAATAAGGCCACAAAAAAGAGCCCCAGTGCCATAGTGCCTGAAATTTTTTTAAGTGTAGACATATCTTTTTTCCTCCTCCAACATGAGATTTGTAAGAAAAAAGAACTTCTCACCTGTAACCTTTGTATCAAAGGGTTAACTAATCCGTCAAGGTAGTAAGGAAATCTTCCATGGCCATACGTATTGCATGTACTTCCTCAGGGAAGGCGTGGATCATTTTTTGCATTTTTCATTAGAAGTCTTTAACATATTGCCGCGGATGGAAATGATTTCATGCCAGGATGTGTTTTGGCCCTTGCTGACCATGCAATCGGAAAGGCGTTGTCTGGATGAACATCCAAGATTCCCAAACCCAAAGGATCCTTATAGTGGATGATGACCGTAATATCCTCCAGGTGCTCAAGATGCGTGTTGAGCTTATGGGATACAAGGTCACCTCGTGCAACGATCCCAAGGATGCTATTGCCATCTTCGAAAAGGGTGATTTTTCCCTGCTCCTCACCGATCAGAAGATGGGAGAGATATCTGGCAAGATGCTGATGATGGAACTTAGAAGGAAGGATCCATTTCTACCAGTAATCATCATGACTGCCTATGGGACAGTGGACGATGCAGTAGAATCCATGAGACAGGGGGCCTTCAACTACATTGAAAAACCAGTGGATACCAATGAACTCGAGCTTCAGATCCACAAGGCACTTGAAAGAAGGGCCTTGGACCAGCGTCTTGCACTCGAAAGGGATCTATGGTCAAGGGCCATTGAGAGTATAGGTGTCGGCTTGATGCTCCTTGATCCAGACGGCCACATCCTATGGATGCATCAGGTACCCGATGAACTCAAGAGGGAATCGTCCCCTAAACCAGGTGCTATCTGTAGGGATATCCTGAATTCAGATGCGCTTCCATGCGATGAGTGCCCGCTGCCCAAGGCCCTTGAGACCGGAGGGGTACAG
>WFZW01000185.1 GCA_015489365.1 Deltaproteobacteria bacterium
AGGGGGCATAGGGCTGGGAGTTCAAACAGTTTTTTTGCCCTCTGGGAAAGGGAGCATGGGTAATCCAAAAAATATATTGACTTAATAAAAATTCTCAATTAGTATTAATAATCATTTAAAAAGGTGAGCTAAATTGAGAATGACCCATCAAAGGGAAATAATTTTAGAGGAACTTAAGAGGCTTCGAACCCATCCAACAGCTGACGAACTCTACGAAATCGTGAAAAAAAGGCTTCCAAGGATAAGCCTTGCCACGGTCTATAGGAACCTTGAACAGCTTTCAGCGGCAGGGATCATCCAGAAGCTGGATTTCGTAGGCAGGCAGATGCGTTACGATGGGGACATTTCCAAACACAGCCACATAAGATGTGTGGAATGCGGCAGTGTAGCAGATGTAAGGACAAACCCGATACAAGGCATAGATCAGGCAGTGGTAGATGCATGCGGTTACAAGGTGCTCGATTACCACCTTGACTTTTTGGGTTTGTGTCCAATCTGTTTATTAAAGAAGCATAGGGACAACTGACACAGTTTGTCTATCATTTCTAGGCGGAGGTATCTAAAAAATGGCGTGTGGTTGTAAAACCAGCAAGAAGGCAGTGGTGTCTCTTACAGAGGAACAAAGAAAGATTCTTGAGGCAATGTCTGGCACGGATAGACCATGGGGGTGTAAGGATATTTCAGAAGCCACCGGCATACCAAGTAAATCGGTAAGTTGCAGATTGAGGTCTTTAAAGAGCAAGGGCCTGGTAGAAAGCCCGGTACGGTGCAAGTATAGCATCACGGGTGCTGGCCTGGAACTCGTATCGGGTTGACATGCTTTATTCACACCAACCCATGACACCAAATGTAAAGACATAGGGTCATGGCAAAGTCGAAAGGATGAAATTTTCAAGGTGGTCATAGGGCCTAACAGGTCCCTTGGCAGGCCGCCAGATAGATTATTCAACCATTAATCTAGTAAAACAGGAGGAAAAATTGGCATCATTAAAAGGTACTAAAACGGAAAGAAATCTTTTGACGGCATTTGCAGGCGAATCCCAGGCCAGAAATAGGTACACCTATTTTGCAAGCAAGGCAAGGAAGGAAGGTTTCGTACAGATATCTGCAATATTCGCTGAGACTGCGGACCAGGAAAAGGAACACGCCAAGAGACTGTTCAAGTATCTGGAGGGCGGTGAAGTAGAGATATCAGCAGCCTTTCCGGCGGGCGTAATCGGTACCACAGAGGAAAATCTCCTGGCCGCTGCCGCAGGTGAGCATTATGAACATAGCGAGATGTATCCAGAGTTTGCAAAGGTGGCCAGGGAAGAGGGCTTCAATGAGATAGCCTGTGTCTTTGAGGCAATAGCGGTGGCGGAGAAGCAACATGAGCGCAGATACCGTGCACTTGCAGAAAATGTGAAAGAGGGACGGGTATTTAAAAGGGACAAGCCAGTTAAATGGCGGTGTAGGAACTGTGGATATGTGGTCGAGGCAAACGAGGCACCTGAGAAATGCCCTGCCTGTGCCCACAAACGGGATCATTTTGAACTTCTATGTGAAAATTGGTAGACAGCCCACCAGGGTTTACGCCGATATTTGACATCGTTATTCACCAACAACCAAAGGAGGAGGAATCATGTGCACAGCAATGGTTACCAAGACGGCCCCAGACTTTACTGCCCAGGCGGTAATGCCCAATGGGGCCATAGAGGATCTAACCCTATCCTCTTATAGGGGAAAATACGTGATGCTCTTTTTCTATCCCCTGGATTTCACATTCGTCTGACCTACGGAGATTCTGGCCTTGGATAAGGCCGTTAAGGATTTCAAGGAAAGGGATTGTGAAATAATGGGGATATCCGTCGATTCACCCTATACCCATCATGCCTGGAGAGAGACAAAGGTGGCAGACGGCGGGGTAGGTCCCATAGGATTTCCCCTTGTATCGGATCTGTCCAAAAGGATAGCCTCGGACTATGGGGTTCTTCTAGATGAAGGTATAGCTTTAAGAGGCCAGTTCCTGATAGACAAGGAGGGTGTGATCAGGCACCAACTGGTAAACGACCTGCCCTTGGGCCGCAATATTGATGAAGCCTTGAGGATATTGGATGCCCTAAGGTTCCATGAAAAACAAGGAGAGGTTTGCCCTGCCAACTGGAGACCTGGTGAGGAGGCCATGAAACCTACTTTCGATGGTGTAAAGAAATACCTCTCCGAGCATGGTTGATAGTTTGATGGTATAAACAACGCCTCCCTGGGGCTATGCCTTGGGGAGGCCTGGCCTGAAGGTATGAGACGAGGAGGTACGAGATGAAGAACTTGGTAATCTTTATATTCGGCTTGGCTGTGTCCTTGTGGGCTATCCAAGCGAATGCCGCTGCCATGGGCAAATTTTCATATAATGATTTTAAAAAACCAGGTTATTGCGGCATGTGTCACCAGGAGCTGTTTCAAGAGTGGCAACAAAGCCTGATGTCCCAGGCATTTACCCACGAATGGGATCAGGTTGAATATTTCAAGCTGGCACTGCCCCAGGCCCGTAAACTTGAGAAGGTGGCAGGGATCAAGGCCGGCTGCATTGCATGTCATGGACCCCTGGCATTCTTGAGTGGAGATATTCCACCAAAACCAGCAAGCGCAGGCACCAGGGCTAATGAAGGCGTGAGCTGTGATATCTGTCATTCCATAACTGGAACGACTGAACCTGTCCCTTTCAATTTTAGTTATATAATAGAACCAGGCAACATAAAAAACGGCCCCAGGTCAGATTCCCGGTCCCCGGTTCACAAGACACGGTATTCTAAATTTACCACCAGTCCTGAATTTTGTGCGACCTGTCACGATGAGCAAAGTCCCTATGGGGCATGGGTTAAAACCACCTATAGGGAATGGAAGGCAGGGCCCTATGGTAAGGAGGGTGTGCGTTGCCAGGATTGCCATATGTATCACGCAGCAGGCAAGGCGGCTGCCGGTGGGAAAATGAGGACAGATCTGGCCCATCACAATTTCCACGGCTCCCATTTCCCCAACAAGCTGGCAGGTGCCGTAGATCTTGCCCTTTATACCAAAAAAAGGTCCGTAAAGAGGGGAGGGATGTTAAAGTTCAGGGCTGAACTCTTTAATGGAAAGGTAGGTCACTACATTCCCTCGGGTTCCACTGAAGAACGTATGCTCTGGCTAGAGGTATGGGCCATAGACGCAAATGGCAAAAGCTACAAGGTCCCGGTAAGTCGCAAGGGCTTCGCCGGGGAGGAGTATACCATTGCCGACTCCAATGCACTGGCCTATCAGGCAATAGGGGAGATAATGGAAATCAAGGGATTTAAAGGCCTTAAAAGGGATGGCAACATCCCCGATGGAGCCAGGATTTTCCGCAAACCATTTTTCGATCCCAAGGGCCGCATGACGGTTTGCCAATGGTATACAGTGGATAATACCAAGGTTGATTACCGAATTGGACCTAGGCAGACCAAGATCGAGCAGTATACCTGGAAGGTACCCGCTGGGGTTCCTAAGGGAAGACTGGTCATAAAGGCAAACCTGCTTTACAGTGAAGTGCCAAGTTCGATTGGCAAATTTTTCAAACTGCCAGATAAGGAATATGCACCCTTGCTGGTTAATACCGCTACGATGGTCGTAGATGTAAAGTAAAAATAGATAAACCCGGTGGCCGTGTTCCATGGATGCGTGGACGGCCATCGGGATGCCGTATTGGTCGTTAAGAAGCAGGCATTATTGAAATAGATTGGCGATGATCCATTTAGGGAAGCCGTACCTAAAGCGGCCCATGCCGCATCAATAGGTGATCTTCCCGGGTGGATATTTACCTAGATAGACTTGGCCTCCAGGCCAAGGCATGCCTTCGAGTGAGAAAAAAAACAACCAAAGGGGATGAACTATGACTAAGAAGCTTGAGATTTATAAATGTGAGGTCTGTGGAAATATGGTGGAGATGGTCCACGAGGGCATCGGGGAGCTTGTTTGTTGCGGGCAACCGATGAAATTAATGACAGAAAATTCCGTCGATGCAGCCACTGAAAAACACGTACCTGTAGTGGAAAAGGTAGAGGGGGGAT
>WFZW01000186.1 GCA_015489365.1 Deltaproteobacteria bacterium
CCATGGAAGGCCGGTGATTGCCCTGGCAAAGGGCAAATCCAGCACCTCTTGGTGGTAACCTATCCCAGCGTTATGGATAGTTACCAATGTGCCGGTATCCCTATAGAAGTGCCTGTAACCATCAAGTTCTCTCATCATGGCAGGAAGTATGCTGGTATGCCCATCCTGACAGTGAAAAAGGCATGGTGGACCCTCGTCAAGATAAAAGGGTAAGGTCAGGACGGCCTTCTGATGGAGACAATTCATGGCAAAGTAATCTATATGGCCAGTGCCTTTTTTGTGTCTGGGATCAACCGCCTCTTCGTCGGCAGTGTAGGTGTAAACGCCAAGCTTTTCTGCGAAACGGGGGCTTTCAACCAATACCACCCGTACTCCCTCGAGCATCTTGTACCAAAAAGATACCCTTTCCCTTCTTTCTTCCTGGGCATAATTCATATCTACGTCGAACTCTGGGCCCATCACCTCAAACCCGGATTCCGAAGGTTTCACAAAGCCATAACGTGGAATCACGACGGTGACATCAAGGCCCTTACTGGCAAGTGCCTCAGAAAGGTCTCTCGTCACATCTTTGACTCCACCTGCACCGGCAAGACCCCTGTATTCACGACTTAACATCCAAATGGACTTGACAGAAGACATCTTTTTGCCCCTTTATCCCAGTGACTGGATTTACAAAATCACCTCGTGTCAAAGGCCTGGTTGTTGGCCATGGGAAGCCCCTATATGCCATTTCCAAGCCCTTTACCATGTCTGGTATCCTACACACGATACCGCCTTCTGGCATGAAAACACGGTGAGGATCCAGATAGATATTGGCATTGACAGAAGTGCCAATATAATCGGATACCGTTACCACGGAAACTTGCAAATGACAAAAAAAGCAATGCAGTGTATCTATTGGGCATGATGAATAGAATTCATAACATACTGGACACCATAGGTAACACGCCCCTCGTACCAATAAAACGCATGAACCCCTTTAAGGGCGTAACTATTCTGGCAAAACTGGAATCGTTCAACCCTGGCGGCTCCATAAAGGACAGAATTGCCCTCAATATGATAGAGGCAGCGGAAGAACGGGGCGAGCTGACAAAGGACAAGATCATACTCGAGGCCAGCAGCGGCAACACCGGCATCGGAATAGCCATGGTAGCCGCCGTGAAGGGCTACAGGTGCCTGATCGCCATGAGTGAGGCGGCTAGCATCGAACGTCGTCAGATCATGAGGGCCTTCGGCGCCGAGATACTCCTTACACCCGCAAGGCTTGGCACCGACGGGGCTATAGAGGCAGTTTACAGGCTGGCTAGGGAGAACCCAAACAAATACTTCTGTACGGACCAATTCAACAATCCTGACAACTGGAAGACCCACTATTACAATACCGCCCCGGAAATCTGGCGCCAAACCAACGGGAAGGTAGACGTGATAGTCGCTACCATGGGGACAACCGGCACGGTCATGGGACTCACCAAACGGTTCAGGGAACTGGAACCCAGGGTAAAGATAGTGGGCGTCGAACCCTACCTTGGCCACAGGATCCAGGGCTTAAAAAACATGAAGGAATCCTATCGCCCTGGTATATTTGATAAAAACGCCCCTGATTCAATAGTAAACTGCCATGACGACGAGGCCTTTGAGCTTGCCAGAAGGCTTGCCCGCGAGGAAGGTATATTCGTCGGTATGAGTTCAGGTGCCGCCCTGGCAGCCGCACTCAACGAGGCTGCTAACCTAAACGAAGGCATCGTGGTAGTCATATTTCCTGATGGCGGTGAAAGATACCTTAGCACGGATCTGTTCATGGCCGATGAACCCCAAGAAGTGGATCTCGCCTCTGCTCTGCGCTTTACCAATACCCTTACCAGGAAGAAGGAAATCTTCGAGCCTCTGACGCCTGGCAAGGCAAAGATCTATTCCTGTGGCCCTACGGCCTATGAGTTTGCACACCTGGGGCTTTGCCGACGGGTGGTTTCTGCTGATATACTCAGGCGTTGCCTCGAATATCAGGGCTACGATGTAACCCACGTAATGAACATAACAGACATAGACGACAAGACCATCCACGCAGCCATAAGGGAACATGAGGCCCTAGATGAGTTTACTAGCAGATATGCCGATGCCTTTTTGAGTGATGTCACTGCATTGAATGTACGCGCTGCCACCCATTATCCCAGGGCCAGCGAGCACGTTGATATCATGATCCAGATGACCTCAAGGCTCATAGAGGCAGGCTTTGCCTACGAAAAGCACGGCTCTGTATACTTTGACATATCGAAGCTCCATTCATATGGTCAACTCTCCAGGGTGGATCTTTCCGGCATAGACGTGGGCAGAACCGTTGACCTTGATGATTATGAAAAGGATAGTCCAGTGGACTTCACCCTTTTTAAGCGCGTCACCCTTGAGGAGCTGAAGCAGGGTATCGGCTTTGAGACCCCATGGGGGCAGGCCAGGCCCGGTTGGCACATCGAATGTGCAGCCATGTCAATGCATTACCTTGGGGATTTCTTCGATATCCATACCAGCGGATGTGATTTGATCTTTCCCCACCATGAAAACGAGATCGCCATTGCCCTGGCGCTCACTGGCCGGCCACTTGCAAAGACCTGGCTCCACAGCGAGCTGGTGATGGTAGACGGTAAAAAGATGTCCCGCTCTGCAGGAAATGTGGTGACGCTACGGGATCTCCTGAAGAAAGGCTATAC
>WFZW01000187.1 GCA_015489365.1 Deltaproteobacteria bacterium
ACATGGAAATTTGAGATCATTTCAAATTGCAGGCCCCTTGCTGCTCCAAATGCCAAGGGATTTTATCCAAAGATGCTTTTTTTCGATTAGCCATGGCGCACAAGGACATAGATGGACAAAAGGCAAGGTGTTTCCATGGGCGCATTTTCATGCTTCGTGCCTTCAATTGGAATGATTGTTGACGTGAAGATACATCCTGGCTAGGGGCTGTATCTTCATGCCCTGGGGGCAGCATAGAGGATAGGGGGCTACAGAAGAAGGTTTCGGTTCATGATTGTCCACTTGGCAAGGGACATTCTGTGTATGGTGAGAAGTAGAATATGGAGGATTCAAGTGGCCATTAGCAGCAAGACAATCAGTCAATGTCTTGTGATATCAATCCTGTTTCTTTTATGGGGTGGCTGTGTTCGCTCCTATGCCTTTCCATTTCGGGCTATTGCCCCGGGGAGATCTTTGCCCCCCATAGTTTTCAAAGGTGTTGATGGCCACAAGACCCTCTCTTTGAGGCAGATGAAGGGGCGCCCGTATATCATTATCTTTTGGGGTGCGGATTTGCCTGCCAAGAAGAGGCGCTCCTTGAAGACTATCGAGGCGGTCGAGGAGCTTTTACCGTTTTTTGAGCGTAGAGGTATTACTGTATTTTCTGTAAATGCCCAAGGGGATGACAAGCAGGCTATAGAGGAGATAATGAGGCTGACTAAGCGGAAGATAGATGTTTATACAGATCCTACACAAAAGGCCTATGGAGAGCTAGGGATTTTCGTCATGCCAGCCGTCCTTTTAGTCGATAAGAATGGAAAAGTATTCGCAGGATTGGGATATAGCCACGATCTGGCCGAACGGTTGAAGGGCGAAGTCCAGGTCATGCTCGGTGAGCGCTCGAGGGAACAGGTAGAGAGGGAGCTTCACCCGGTAATAAGGAAGAAGCCCAAGAAGGAAAGGGACGCAGACCGTCACTTCAACATGGGGCTTGTGATGTTGCAGAGGGGGTTGCCAGATTCAGCAGCCTCTGAGTTCAAAAAGGCCATAGCACTGGATCCTAAAATGGGTAAAGCCTATATGGAATTGGGCTGTCTTCTTGTGGACGCGGGTAAAAGGGACAAGGCAGCAGACGTCTTGGAAAAAGGGCTTGAGCTGGAGCCCAATTATGTCCCGGGTCTTATTTGTCAGGCAAGGCTTGAGGCCTTACAGGGAAATACTAAGGAGGCAATAGATGACCTGGAGAGCCTGCTTATGAGAAATGTGCGGAATCCCCAACTGCACTATGCACTTGGAACCATCTTTGAACAACAAGGAAATCTTGAAAAGGCCGCCAAGGAATACCGGAAGGCCTTTGAACTCCTCAATGAGGCGATGAAGCTCAAGTAGAAAGGAATACCAGGATAAGGTCTATGCCTTGTAGAGAAAGCTGCTCAGGCTTTGTGGTGCGAATATTAGTCCTGTTCTTGATAGGTTATCTATGTCTTTTTGCCGGGATTGCTGATGCCTTGACTATCCTTGCGCCGGATGCAAGCAAGATACTTGTCAATAGCAGGCGGTCGTTCGTTCACATGGTTATCCGTTCATCCGGGAAGGTTAACGCAGGGCGTATAGTCGTTGAGAAGGAGACAGGGCAAGGAAGAATCAATCCCCTTGGTTCATGGCAGGGCAATAACGGTTATTATTTTTTACATTATATCCTTCCATTAAAGAGTGGTATGAATATCTTCATGGTCGAGCCTGGCAAACGGCGCATCAGGATCAGATACAGGCCCTTGGCCACGTTGTTGAACTACAACTCCTCTGCATCCTCCGCCTACCATTTTCACCGTCAAAAAGTGGTACCTGTAGTATGTTCTGGATGCCACTCGCAAGGTTTTCCAGGGGAGCAAAATATACTGGAAAGGGAAAGGATCAAGTGTAAGGATTTCTCCCCGGTCTGTTATTCATGCCACCGCAGGCTGGCTGATGCAGGTAGGTGGCGTCACAGTCCGTCTTTCAACTTGTACTGTCTCGGTTGCCATGAAGGAAATAAGGGAAGGGGCGATATAGTCGTTATACAAGGCAGGGTAGATGATACCTGTCTGCGCTGTCATGTAAATGGACGCAAGTGGAAAAAGATGGGCCATATCCATGGCCCAGTAGGCGTTGGTGATTGTACCGTATGCCATGATCCCCATGGGGCAAGGTATAAATACCAGCTCTGGGCAGATGGCAAGGCTGCTTTGTGCGTGGCGTGTCATGCCGATAAAAAGAGGCTCATTTCTGGCACCCCCCTGGGTTTTCACGTCCATGGCATAGTGAAAGGCGGTGGATGCACGATCTGCCATAGTCCTCATGCCACAGAGAACATCTTTCAATTACTTGAGCCAATCAACAAGTTGTGCGTTGGTTGCCATGTAACCATGAAGGGTATAATCGTGGGGCATCCAGTGGGAGGACACCCTGTCAAGGGGCCAAGGGATCCCAGGCGTCCTGGACGTAGGTTCGGTTGTACCAGTTGTCATAATCCCCATGGTTCCAATTATGCATATTTGCTTATAGGAGATCTGCTAGGTGGTCACGTGTGTAGTAAATGCCATCATTGATCCTAATAAAGGCCCTTATCCCAAACTTTCGTGCGACCCGCGCCTTGGCGCACGCCCCTGGAAACATTTTGCTTTTTGTCCTTGTGTGTCTATGGTTAAGCAAAAATGCATTTTTGGATGAAACTTTTATATGGTCCGCACCCCTTGGAGTCGCCCCCCTGGATACGGGCTGCATGAAAGTCTAGGTGAATCAAAGAGGGCATCGGTTTATTTGTAATGCATTGTAATTTAAACCAAATTCTATTTGTTCGCTACCTTAAGTGCATAATTCGGATTTATGCTGTCCGGTTACGTAAGGGTTCAGTGGGCATATTGATGGTCCTCACAATGTTTACGGCCGGGCTGCTGTCACCGTCCTTGCGCTTATACGCTGCAGATGAGCCCAATACCGTATCGGTAGAGGTGTTGACAATAATTACTGCCGATGACCAGGGGAAACATCTGAAATATCCATCCGCTGTATTTTACGACAAGACCATGGAGGAAACCTATGTGGTCAACGGTGGTAACGGCAGGATAGTGGTCTACGGGCCGAATTTTTTCCCCGTAACATCCCTTGGCCCGGGTAGAGGGGCCGACAATCCGTTAGGGGTTTATGTAGATACAGATGGGATGCTATATGTGTGCCAGGGTCGGACCGCAAGGACCCCGGCTCGGATCACCATCTTTAACGCAGCATTCTTTCCTGTGGATAAGATCACCTTTGAAAATATGCCAGGGGCAAAGGATTTTCTTCCAAGAAGCCTTGTTATAGGACAAAACGGGTATATGTACGTGGCTGGCCATGGCACGCGAGGTGTGCTCGTCCTTGACAAGAACAGGCATTTTTCCCATTGGCTTCGTCCCATGGACCGGATAGCCAACAAAGAGGCCATCGAATCGGTAAAGAATGCGGGCAAGGCAGCCGGTTCCTCTCCAGCTGGAAGGAAGACGACCGTGGGTTCCAAGACAGAGAAACAGGCACCGTCGATAATCAGGGATCTTCCATCCAGTCTGATTCCAAGGTCAAGTGCAAAATCAAGCGAAGAAGAGGATGAAATGGGTATCGGGCCTGTCAAGGTAATAGACGTGAAACAGGATTCGGATGGACATATCTACGTCTTGAGTGAGGAAACGAGCAAGGTATATGTTTATAGTCCAGGAGAAAAATTGTTGCTTGCCTTTGGTCAGAAGGGCGGATCCACAGGAAAAATGAGCCGGCCAAGGAGCATGGCCGTGGATGAAAAGAAGAATTGTGTCTACATAGCCGATTACATGCGCCATACCATCTTGATCTATGATTTGGCTGGTAGATTTATGTATGAATTCGGCGGGTTAGGTTACGGACCGGGTTGGTTTCAATATCCTTCGAGTGTAGCCTTGAATAAGCAAGGGCAACTTATTGTAGCGGATCTTTTCAATCAAAGGGTACAGGTACTGGAGGTGAAGTTCCGTTCCAGGTTCCCGCTGTTTAATCAATCTGGAGTGACAGGGCAATAACCTGATTATTTTGTTTCGTATCCAAGCTGGCAGGCCGTGTGATCATGAAACGATTCATTGCCATCAATATGTAGGCTGTTAAATTTTTTAATATAAGGTGCGGGATTAAAAAAATTTTAATAAATAAACTTTTTTTATAAAAAAAATAAACAAAATGTCTATAGACTTCAAAAAGGCCTTTGATTAATATTATAGAAAAGGACGGGATTGGGCATCGTTTACGAAAAAGGAGTGTTTAGCGTTTTTTAAGCATTTGACTAAATATAAATAAATATTATAAACTATTGTGAATAAATATTTTATAACTTATTTTTAATAGTAGGGTAGAGTCCCTGTTTTGTACCCAAAATCCAAATTCAACCTGACGGGTGACTTGAAGTGTAAAAGACCTGCTAGGTAGAAAAAAGATTAATTATCAAGGAGGGCATCATGGAAAACCCCAAAAAGATCAATCCCAGTATCAAGTTGTTATTCATGATATTGTGTTCGAGTGTTCTGATCATACCCGTATCGGCCTTTGCCAGGGTAGCAGGACAGTGTGCAGATTGCCATACCATGCACAATAGCCAGAATGGAACAGCTGTGGTTTCTACCGGGCCCTATTCGGCACTTACGAAGGGTGACTGCGTAGGGTGTCATACGGGTACAAATACCGTAGGGGAAAACATCCCAAAGGTGGATTCGCCTACAGAGCCTACCTATCGTAGCGCTGATGGAAGCACTGGGGACACACTTGCTGGTGGAAATTTCTACTGGGTTGATTCCAACGGCGGGGCGAATGATACCAAGGGACACAACGTCGTGGGTATAGCAGGCGAAGACAGCAACATAGGTTACACCCCTCCAGGCAGCACCACCACATGGAGCAGCCAGCTTACCTGCGCCGGCACCAATGGATGCCATGGCGACCGGACAAAGACAGACAATTTTGCAGCGGTCTCAGGGGCGCACCATGCTGATGACAGTACTATAGATGGTAACAGCGTGGGTACGAGTTTCCGCTTCCTCAATGGAATCCTTGGAAAAGAGGATCCCGATTGGGAGATGACCGTATCCTCCACCGATCATAACCAGTACTATGGGGTGGACCGTTCTGCCGATACCGAGGATCCTGCTGGCACCATTAGCCACCTGTGTGCCGAATGCCATAGTGACTTCCATCATGGTTCAACTGCCGGTAACGTACAGGGTGACACCGGTTGGGGATCTCCATGGGTAAGGCATCCAACCGATTTCGATATGAATAATGTCGTGACAAAGCCTGATTATGCCGGTTATGGCGGAACATCACATACCTACCAAGTCGAGGCCCCAGTTGCCAGTACAGACGTAAGTTCTGTCAAGTCTACGGTACTCCAGGCATCCGGCGACGCCATAGTAACGTGTATATCCTGTCACCGTGCTCATGGTTCTCCATATGCTGATCTCCTTCGTTGGGATTACAGTACCATGATAGCAAGTGGTGGCGGTGCAGACACCGGCTGCTTCAGGTGCCATACTACCAAGAATTAGTTTAATAGTAGATAGGGCCTGTTTTAATAGGCCCTTCTTATTTAATGACAATCCCACTTTCCTATTGTAATTACGGGGGAAGTGGGATTATTTATATGGAGATAAAATAAGTTCAAATAATTTGCTGTGAAAATACACCCTGGACATGGGCAGTATCCCTATGCCCTGGGGATGCGGGCTACATGAAGGTTTGCCATGGAGATGGTCCCCGGATAAGGGCTGTTTTTCATAGGGGACGGCGCCAAGGGTATATAGGCTGTACGAAGATTTGTCGTAAAACTATAGCGTTTATCCCAAGTTATGTACTTTAAGTGTTGAGCCAGAATATGAAAATAGGGAATTTCTTTTTTGTCTTTTTCTTCATTTTGCTATCTCTGGCTTGTGTCCTTTTTACTGTGAGTTCGCAAAAGGTCCTTGCCAGCGGTCATGCCGTGGCGCAGGGGCCAGCAATAAAATTGGCGGCTCCACCTGACAGGGTTTGGGTACGTGAGGAGAAGGTTTTTTTATCAGGTGTCCTGACAGGTATAAATGTATCCACGGTAACCGTAAAAGGTGTAAGGACCGGGGCCAAAAAAGGTATATTGTCCGTGGATGGAGGGGCCTTCGGTACCATGCTAAGCCTCAAAAAAGGTGTCAATACCATAGAAATAACAGCAGGTCCTGTAAAAGAGAGGATAAGGGTCTGTTATATACCAGCAGGTAGCAACAAGAGGCCACCTAGGGGATTCAGACATTTTTATGTACATGCAAAACAGACACCCCTCATCGGATGCAGGGAATGTCATCGTTATCGTAAAGGAATCTTCAAGTTTAAAAGGATGATCCCTGCAGTGTCCAACTGTACATCCAGTAGCTGTCATTCAAATACCCAGGCCCGTCAGGCCCATGTTCATGGTCCGGTTGGGGCAGGGATATGTATTTCATGTCACAATCCACATGGAAGTTTCAATAGGTATCAACTTGAACGTAAGGGTAAGGAACTATGCCTTGTTTGCCATCAGGCTAAAAGGGCATGGTACAAGGAACCCGTAATACATTCACCGGTCAAGGAGGATTGTATAGATTGTCACGATCCCCATCAGTCACCCAAGCGTTTTCAACTCAAGGGGACCGGTAGATCGATAAGCAGCCTTTGCTTTAATTGCCATGACAAGACCATCTTTACCCGGAAACATCAACATGGCCCTGTTGCGGCCGGGGATTGTGTTGCCTGTCATAATCCACATGCCTCCACGAATGAAAAATTGCTCATCGCGCCCATGGCCGATGGGCAGCTTTGTTTTCAATGCCATTCAGACCGCAGAGAATCCTTCAATAGAAAATATGTTCATGATCCTGTGCGTGACGATTGCGGTAATTGCCATGACCCTCATAGCTCGAATTTCAGGTATCAGTTGCTGGATTCACAACCCAGGCTGTGTAAATCGTGTCATGAAGATCTGAATCCAGAGGTGTTCAAGGATATTGCCACTGCCAGGTATGAGCATCCTCCAGCAGCAAAGGGGGAATGTACTGCCTGTCACGAACCTCATGCATCAAATTATAGGCCTTTGCTCGCCAATTCAATGGAAAAACTCTGTTTTTCTTGTCATGAAGACCTGGGAGATCATGTTATGGAATCAAGGTTTCGTCATGGCCCGGTCAAGACCGGTGATTGCACTGCCTGCCATAAGCCCCACGGTTCACAGTTCGTAAAGCTTCTGGTCCGTTATTATCCTACCCAATTTTATGCTGCATATAGCCCGGACAAGTATGATCTTTGTTTCGGCTGCCACAACAAGAACATAGCCAAAACTAAATATACTACTACCTTGACCAACTTCCGTGACGGGAAGTTTAATCTACATTACTTTCACGTACATAGGAAAAAGGGCAGGACCTGTACCGCCTGCCATGCACCTCATGCCAGTAACCAATACAAACATATTCGTAGTGAGGTCCCCTTTGGTGGATGGTCCTATCCCATCGTATTTACCAAACGAAAGACCGGTGGAACTTGTGTAGTGGGCTGCCATGCCCCCAAGACCTATGACCGGGTACATCCAAGGCTGAACCTACCAGGTGGTTGATTTCATAGAATGGGGCTTTGGTGGTACAGACTCTATCCCGTATTGCTTGGATTCTGCATACAGAAAATAGACAGGGGCGGTTGACAAATTGTAATTGATGGGTGACCCGTGCGATCCTTCAGTGGACTCATGTGCTTATATGTGATTAGGTTTTTTGAAAGATTGGGTAATTTGTGCAAGGACGCGATCTTGACCAGTATCATAGCCCAGGCACCTGGAGTCGCAAGGGACCTGAGATCTTGCCGGATTTGTTTTGTCGATAGGCAGTTGATGTACCAGGGGATGCCAGCCTGCTTTGTATTAAGTATCTTTGCTACACGTTCGAATTGCCCATTTAGGGATCCATCATCCTGGCTTGTCATGTGGCTTTCATGCCTGGTTTTGTTCATCTTGCCAGCGCCTTGCGGTGCGAAGACACTTAATATCGACGCATCATGGCAATCCAATATCATGGGCCAGAGCAATGCCGAGAACAGGCGCTCACTGCAGCAGAGATATCATGTCCAGTGGCAGCCACAGATCACGGATGCGATTCTGTTTAACAGTGACATAACCTATAACAGGAATTGGCTCAATACTAGCGGGGTCAACGAGAGCCTAATGCCTTCGGCAACGCTGACTATTCAAAACGATATATTTGCTGCGCAAATTGACGGGGTTGTGACCAAGACCCGTAATTCTAGGGGGCGTGATCTTACCAGCCCATCCTGGGAAACTACATTGTCAAGTAACTGGCGGCACCGCCTATGGCCTTCACTTCAGGCCATCTTGGGGGAAAATTGGTCGAAGGATTCCGACAGTCCTCACACTATAGATAGTGGTCGGAACTACGGAGGGTTTAATGTAGATTGGGAATTTGAGCCGGTAAAATTGTATTACAATCTTTATAACGAGGATAGAAAGGATCATGTTGAACATAGCGATACGAAGAGTACCGATCATTTTGTCCGGGCCGATTATTCGCAGACCTTCTGGGATGAACGTCTTCATATAGGTGCATCACAGCAATTCTCTCAAACCACTACCAAGTTTTATGCAAAGACCCAGCCTGGACAAGCAGTTACCGTAATCATTAGGCTATCCGAGACCCTGGCAGGTGAGGACGACAGTCCTTCAGAGGGTAGCCTGCAGAGCGTTCCTGGACTCAATGATGGGGATCTTAGGACCACAGCGCTCACCATCAGGCCGGACCAAGTTCAGAATCTTGGTATGCGAACGAATTTCCAGGCCATAAACAAGATATACCTGTATACAAACCCTGAAGACGATCTTAGTTCTGTAGATGCGGCCGCTGTTAAATGGGATGTCTATACCAGCCCTGATGGTACGAGCTGGAAGCGGGAGGCAATCGATATACCCTTTGTATATGACACCATCGACAAACGCTTCGAGTTGGATATCAGTGAATTAAAGGACATGTATATAAAACTGGTGGTGACTTCGTGGCCTTCTGGAAGGGATATCAATGTTACGGAGATGGAGGCCTTGCGGAGTTTCATTGCCACTGGCAACAAGATCTCCGATACGCAACGCTTCACCCAGTACCTGACCAGTGTCAATCTGGGCCTTGATCCTACTGCCAATACATCCTTAAAATATTCATGCATCCTTGAAAATGATGATACTACAACCGGAAACGATGTAAATCGTCTTTCCCAGACAGGGAGTTTTAAGTGGGAAATAAACAAGTATCTTACGCCCACCTTCAGTGTAAGTGATACGGCTACTGCAAACAGTGATATCCCGGATACCGATTCCAGGTCCTATGCCGTGACCATCGTTTCTGCTCCATTATCATCT
>WFZW01000188.1 GCA_015489365.1 Deltaproteobacteria bacterium
ACCTTGGAAGGGCCGAGGCCATATTGCCATCTGCTGAACAGATACCAACAGAAAGCTACCGGCGCGGTGATCGGTTGCGTGGCTTGATCCTCGAGGTGAAGCGGACTCCCAGGGATACCCAGATAATACTTTCCAGGACGCATCCAAAATTTCTGGCCAAGCTTTTCGAACTGGAGGTGCCGGAAATTGCCGAAGGTATCGTACAGATCATGGGGGTTGCCAGGGAACCTGGCAGCCGTTCTAAAATTGCCGTAAGTTCCAGTGATGCCGACGTGGATCCTGTAGGGGCCTGCGTTGGTATGAGGGGATCGAGGGTCCAGGCCGTGGTCCAGGAGTTGCGTGGAGAAAAAATAGACATAGTGCCATGGAATCCCGATCCTGCCAAATATGTGTATAATGCCCTCGCACCGGCAGAATGTACACAGGTTACCGTTGACGAGGCGAATGAGGCCCTTGAGGTGGTGGTCCCTGATGACCAGCTCTCCCTTGCCATAGGACGCCAAGGACAAAATGTCAGGCTGGCTGCAAGGCTGCTTGGCTGGAAGATAGATGTAACCAGCGAAACCCGTTTTGCCAACCGACAGGATCCAAATTATACGCAGATGTTGGAACTGCCTGGCATGACGGAAAACATAGCCGACCATCTCTTTAAAAAGGGCATAACATCGGTGATAAAACTGGCCCAGGCCAATCCAGATGAAATTAGAAAGGATGCGGTACCCTTTATAGAGGAGGCTAAAAAGTACGTAGAAGAGCACGGGCTTGAAGATATCGAAGTAAATGAAGCAATGGTAGATGAATCCGACACGACCGTAGCTTCCCCTGTGATGGCGGAGGAACCCCACCTTGTTTCTGGATCTACAGAAGGGGAATCCAAGGCTACACCAATGGAAAATGGCGGGCATGAAGAATCACAAGCAGCGCCTTCCAAGGCAGACGACGAATCGTAATAGGACAGGCACCAGCGGCGCTACAGGTCCATGGGTGATAAAAGAGCGCACAAATGCGTCAGGACATGCATTATTTGTGGGTACAAAAGGGACAAAAACAACCTTTTAAGACTTGGCATACAGGGAAAGAAGGTGGTACTTGACCGTGGGAAAAGGATGATAGGGAGAGGGGCCTACATCTGTCCCACCACGAAATGTATCGAAAGGGCAAGGGGAAACTATCGAAACTGTCTAGGACGTGCCTTCAAGGGTCGCCCTTTTGAAAAGATAGAGATATAGATCAGGCATGAACCGGCACGCGATAAACAGGGTGCAGGTGAATGCAGGGTAAGGGGCAGACCGCGTATCCATGGTTCACCTAAGCACAAACCTGAGCGGAGGCATTAAGCACAAACGCTCACCTAGAACAAAAAGACTGTGAGGTTATTTCTAACCGGGGGTTATCGATTTTTATGGCAAAGATAAGAGTCCATGAACTGGCCAAGGAATTTGGCATACCTAGCAAGGAGATGGCTGCCAAGATCAAGGATCTTGGCTATCCCATCAAGAACTATATGAGCACACTGGACGAAACACAGGCTCAACAGATCCGCCTGAAGTTAAAGGGGCAGCAGCAGGAGCAGCCTGAGGAAAGGCCCTCAAAGCCCAAGGCAATTGTACGCCGGAAGCACAGGGTGGTCCATATAAAGAAGATCATACGGCGTCCTGCTACCACACAGGAGGCTGAACCCCAACCTGTGCCTGCAGAAGAGGACATGGCGAAGAAAGGCGAGGTGCAAGGGCCCGCTGAAGTCAAAGAGGCCAAATCTGTGCAACCAACTACTGAAGAATCGGTTGAAACCACGCCAGAGAAGGCACCTGCCGTGGAGACCGAAACCGAATCGCCTGAAACCGCCAAAGAAAGCCCCCTGCCAAAACCTGCCAAGGGGGAAGAGGGAGAGCCACAAAAGGTCTTGGTAGAACCAGAAGTCAAGCCTGAAACCGAGGACCAGGCCCTGGCTTCCCATGAAGAAAAGACTACGAAAGAAGGCGCCTCCGAGGGGGAAGCACAGGAAAAACCCTCCGAGGTCAAAAAAGAGGGGCATACGCCCAGGCCGAAACAGTTCGTAAAGATCCTTGACCGCCCCCGTATCGAGTTGCCGCAGCGCACTGCCAAGAAAACCCCTTCAGTCAAAACCAAGAAGCATGCCAAAAGGCCAGTGGGAGAAATTCCCAGCGCCCCACCCATTACTGATGCCTCCAAGTTCATAGGGGCACCCGAACATAAGGGAAAGAAAAAGGGGAAAAGGGTCGTACAAATGGCAGATCTGGGGGCATACGGCAAAAAACGTAAAGGCCTTGCCAAAAGGAAGGGAAAAGGACATGCAAAATCCATCAACCAGATATTGGCAGAGGAAAGAAGGCAGTTCAGGCATGGCAAAAAAACCGCCAAGGCCACCCATGGAGCCCCCCCTGCTGAAAAACAGGAACAACCCACTGGCACCGCGCCAATAAAGGCGGAAAAACGCCGTTTTGCAATATATGAAACCATTCAGCCGGTTGAACTGGCTAAAAAGATGGGCATCAAGGTTGGCGACGTAATAATGAAGCTTATGAATCTTGGTGTCATGGTTACTGCAAATCAGTCCATTGACTTCGATACCGCTGCCATTATCGCCTCGGAGTTTGGTTATTCGATAGAAAAGAAGGCAGTGGCCGAGGACCTAGTCCACGTGGAGGAGGTAGAAGGCGGGGAACCAGCCCCCAGGCCTCCGGTCGTAACTGTAATGGGGCATGTGGACCACGGAAAAACTTCCCTCCTGGATGCCATAAGAAAGGCAGACGTGGTATCTAAGGAGGCAGGCGGCATCACCCAGCACATCGGTGCGTACGATGTAAGGCTGCCTTCTGGTGAAGAAGTGGTCTTCTTGGATACACCGGGCCATGAGGCCTTCACCTCCATGCGGGCCAGGGGGGCCGAGGTAACGGATATCGTTATCCTGGTAGTAGCCGCAGATGACGGGGTCATGGCACAGACCAAGGAGGCCATAGATCATGCAAGGGCCGCCAAGGTGCCATTGATAGTGGCCATCAATAAAATCGACAAGCCCGGAGCTGAACCGGAAAGGGTAAAGCGTGAACTGGCAGAATACGGGCTGGTACCGGAAGAATGGGGTGGTGACACCATATTCGTAAATGTATCTGCCAAAAAGGGGATCGGGATAGAGGAACTCCTCGAAATGATGACCCTGCAAGCAGAGATACTTGAGCTCAAGGCCGTCCCTGAGCATCCAGCAAGGGGACATGTGATAGAATCCCGGCTGGACAAAGGCCGTGGCCCAGTAGCCACGCTCCTCATAGAGGATGGAACACTCCATGTGGGAGATGCCCTGGTAGTTGGAATATACTATGGAAAGGTCAGGGCCATGATCAACGACCGCGGCCAACAATTAAAGAGCGCTGGACCATCCATGCCTGTAGAGGTACAGGGCCTCTCCGGGGTACCAGAGGCAGGAAACGAATTCACCGTTCTCCCGGATGAAAAGAAGGCCAGGGAGGTGGCAGAATACCGCCAGCGCAAGGCCCGAGAGGCGGAGCTAGTAAAGAGTAACAAGGTCAGCCTGGAAAGCGTCTTCGAAAAACTGAAGGAAAAAGAACTCAGGGTACTGAACATCCTACTCAAGGCCGACGTTCAGGGTTCTCTCGAGGCCCTAAGCGATGCACTCGTGAAGCTGAGCACAGACAAGATAAAGATCGATATCGTCAGGGGCAGCATTGGTGCCATAACCGAATCCGATGTGCTGCTGGCCTCGGCATCCAATGCAGTCATCATAGGCTTTAATGTTAAGCCGAGCCCCAAGGCGAAGAGCCTGGCCGAACAGGAACACGTGGATATCCGGTTCTACGATGTGATTTACCATGCCCTTGAAGAGGTAAAGAGTGCCATGGTCGGTATGCTGGAGCCTGTGTTCAAGGAGAAAACCCTGGGCAGGGCAGAGGTCAGGGAAGTATTCCACATCTCCAAGGTAGGCACTGTAGCCGGCTGTTATGTGGTGGAAGGGGTCATTCCAAGAAATGCCAAGGCCCGCCTTTTGAGGGAAAGCGTAGTGGTCTACAACGGAAAGATCGAGTCCTTGAAACGCTTCAAGGAGGATGTCAAGGAGGTCCAAGCCGGTTACGAATGTGGTGTAGGGCTTGAAAAATTCAATGACATCAAGGTAGGCGATGTAATTGAGGCCTTTGAGCTGGAAGAAGTGACCCCTGAGCTAGGTAAGAGCATGGAGGAAAAGGATAAAAAGGTCCAGGAGCAGGCATGATCGTCGGTGTTGTGAGGCTGAAGGTCCACATGCCAGGTAACCACTCCCTCAAGGGCAAAAGGCGGATCATCAAGAGTCTGTTCGGCCAGGTCAGGAGTCGATTCAATGTAGCCATATCGGAGGTAGGCTGCCACGATGTATGGCAGTCGGCGGAGATAGGGCTTTCAGCTATCGGGAATAACGAGCCCACTATCAACTCGGCACTGGACAAGGCCCTTGACTTCATTGAAAGGGTTTGTGTGGCAGAAATAATAGACTCTGAGATAGAAATTATCCATTTAGGACACTAGGCAAAAAATCATGTCGCATGGCATTGCCCGACACAAGAGGGTGTCGGACCTACTCAAAAAAGAAGTTGCAAGTATGCTTCTGTACGATGTGAAGGACCCGAGGATTGGGGACATGGTAACGATAATGGGGGTCGAAGTGACAGGTGATCTCCGCCATGCCACCTTCTTCATGTCGGTTATGGGCGACAAGGCCCAAAAGGAATCCGCACTGGCAGGGATGCGCCAGGCCAGAGGATTCATCCGGAGGACCCTGGGACGCAGGCTCGATCTCAAGCGTATCCCGGAACTCCATTTTCAATTAGACACTACCCTGGAGGAACAGGAACGAATCGAGAAACTCCTGGCAGGCATTCGACATGAAGAAAAACACTGAACGGCTCAGGATGGTCTCCAACGCCATCGAGGCCTCCAAAAATCTTATACTGACCTGTCACGAGAAGCCTGATGGTGATGCCATCGGTTCCATGCTCGCACTTGGGCTAGCCCTGAAGGATTCGGGCAGGGATGTTACGCTCTATTCCAAGGATCCCCTAAAGGAGTCATTGAAATTTCTACCTGGCTCAGGATGGATAACCAGGGATCTGCCAGAGCCGTTACCACGAGGGACCACCCTGGTGATCCTGGATTGCAGCGAACCTAGAAGGATAGGTCCGGCAGGCCCGGCCCTGGTAAAACAGGCAGATACTATAATAGTTATCGACCATCATCTGGACCAGGACTTCTGCAGAAAAAACGGCCAGAAGCCGGATGAAGGACCCAAAAGGTGCTTTCAATACATTGAACCCGACATATTTGCTACCGGTGCCCTGTGTCTCTGGATAATCGAAACACTTGGCTGGCCACTGACCAGCCAGATATGTACAAATCTCTACACCGCCATCTTGACCGATACGGGCTGCTTCCGCCATAGCAACACCACATCGCTTGCCTTTGAGATGGCCTCCAAACTGGTACGGCATGGTGCGGAGCCATATAAGATAGCCAATCATCTGTACCAGAGCTATCCGCTTCGCAGGATGAAGCTGTTGGCCCTGGTGCTAAAGACCCTGGAGATCAAAATAGGCGGGCTCGTAGGCCTTCTCCAGGTAACACCGGAAATGTTCAGAATCAGTGAGGCGCTCGAACAGGATACGGACGATTTTGTCGCCTATGCCCGCTGCATAGACCAGGTAGAGATAGCAATATTCTTGAAAGAAGTCCATCCTGGTCATGTCTCTGTCAGTATGAGGTCGAAGACCTTTTTCAATGTGGCAGAGATAGCAAAGGAATTCGGCGGAGGAGGACATTTCCACGCCGCAGGTTTCAGGACCTCTGGCACGGCCTACGAGATAAGGGAAGCACTGCTTGCCAGACTAAATAAGGCACTAAAAGAAACGAACAATGGTTACAGACGGAATATTGGTGATGGACAAGCCTTCGGGCATGACCTCCTTTCAGATGGTCAAACTAATTAAAAGAAAGCTCAAGGCCAAGAAGGTGGGCCATACCGGAACCCTTGATCCTTTGGCTACCGGCCTTCTACCCATCTGCCTGGGCAATGCCACGAAAATCGTGCAGTTTATCATGGATGGCTCAAAAAAATACCATGGAACCATGGTGTTGGGGACCGCGACAGACACCTACGATTCACATGGAAATGTAGTTTCTACAGCCCCTGTACCATCCGATCTGACAATAGATGACCTACAGGAACTGGCCAACCATTTTGTAGGTAGAATCAAGCAGGTCCCCCCACCCTTTTCTGCTGTGAAATATAAGGGTAGGCCCTTGTACAAGTTTGCACGGCAGGGCATATCCATTGCCAAGGAACCACGGACTGTCGAGATCCTGAGCTTTGAGATCATGGCCTTCAACGCACCAGTGCTGGAATTCAGGGTACATTGTTCGAAGGGTACGTATATAAGGGCCCTGGCCCATGAACTGGGGAAGCTGGTCGGGTGTGGGGCACATCTGGCTGCCTTGCGCAGAACCCATAGCGGCAGCCTCTCATTGCGGCATGCCATAACCGTCGAGGAATTGGATAGGCTTATTGCAGATGGTTCCATCGGGCGCAGCATAATCCCCAAGGAAACGGCCCTAGCCCATATCCCGGCCATGGAGATTGATCCTACAACTGCAAGGGCCATAAGATGCGGACATCCCACGTGGCGGGAAAAGGTCGCTGCCCTGATCTCAAAGGGTAGGATAACCGGAGACGGCATGGGGGGACCTTTTCTCCGACTCGTAACCACCCTGGATGATGGGGCTGAACTTGTCGCCATCATCAACCGTCCAGCTAACGGTACCAGGGGCCGAGATTGGATCAAAACGGTCAAGGTATGGGCATGAAAAGGCAATTGGTCAATGGATCAACATCCATTGAGAATCTGTATATCTCTTAGGCACTAACAACATCCCGAGGCCTTAAGCAGGCCTCATCCAGGTGGAGAACAACATATCAAGGAGGAATCGAATAGTGGTTTTAGGACCTGAACAGAAGAAAAACCTGATTGAAAAATTCAAGATCCACGGCACGGATACAGGATCACCAGAGGTACAGATAGCCTTGCTGAGTTCAAGGATCCAGTATCTGACGGAGCATTTCAAGAGACATAAGAAGGATCACAGCTCAAGGAGAGGTCTGCTGAAACTGGTTGGACAACGCAGGCGGCTACTTGATTATGTAAAAAAACAGGACGTGGAAAGGTATAGAAGGATCATAAAGGAACTGGGAATACGTAAGTAATCGTATGTCCCTCCACCTCTTCAACCATCTTTCTTTTAAAAGACAATCCCAGCCTGGATATGGTTGTTTCCATACCCATGGGTGCAGTATCAGGCGCACGGCTGTATAGAAGTTTTCGGGATAAACTGAGAGGAAATATCACCAGATGATTAAAGTAGAAACACAAATTAACGAAATGACCTTTTCCATGGAGACCGGAAGGCTTGCCAAACAGGCCAACGGATCCGTGCTGGTCAGCATGGGTGAGACGGTGGTCCTGGTCACCGCAGTCACATCGGGTCAACCAAGGGAAGGAATAGATTTTCTACCTCTCATGGTGGATTACCAGGAGATGTTTTATGGATCGGGCCGGATTCCTGGCAATTATTTCCGCCGAGAAATAGGAAGACCCAGCGAAAAGGAGACACTTACTTCCCGGTTTATCGACAGGCCACTTCGTCCACGCTTTCCAGAGGGATACTGCTTCGATACACAGATCATCGCGTCGGCCCTCTCCGTTGACCCTGAGATAGATCCGGACATCCTGGCAATCACAGCGTCATCTGCTGCACTTTCCATATCGGATATCCCGTTCAACGGCCCTATAGCCGGAGTACGTGTGGGAAGGGTTGATGGCAAATTCATCCCCAATCCCACTGTGAGCCAGCTTGCCTCATCGGACCTCAACCTGATAGTTGCCGGCTCCAGGGATGCCATCGTCATGGTGGAGGGTACCGCCTCTATACTTCCAGAGGAGGTGATACTCGAGGCCATCATGTTTGGCCAAGATGCCTTGAAGCCTCTCATCGATCTCCAGGAAGAGATGGTAAGCAAGGCAGGGAAACCCAAGATGGTCATCAAGCCGATAGAACGGGATGAGGAATTGATAAAACGGGTCAAGGATCTGGCCCACCGGGACATGAATAAGACCATCAGGATCCCGGATAAACTGGAAAGGGGAAGGGCAAAAAAACTACTAAAGGAAAAGATCCTGGATGCGCTCGCACAGGATTATCCTGACAGGGAGAAGGAAATTGGCCTGGCCTTGAAGGAATTGGAAAAGGAGCTGACTCGCTCCCTTATCATCAATGAAAGGATAAGAATCGACGGAAGAAAATTCGACGAAATCAGACCAATTACCTGCTCGGTAGGAGAACTGCCCCGGACCCATGGATCAGCGGTATTTACCAGGGGTGAAACCCAGGTACTCGCAGTGGCCACACTTGGAAGCCCTGAAGACGAACAGAGGATCGAATCGCCAGTAGGTCAGCAGTTCAAGCACTTTATACTACACTACAATTTCACCCCCTTTTCCGTGGGAGAAGTCAGGCCACTGAGGGGACCTGCCAGGAGGGATATAGGCCATGGGGCATTGGCAGAACGTGCACTAGCCGCGGTAGTGCCACTACCCGAAGACTTCTTTTACACCATACGTATTGTCTCAGAGGTGCTCGAATCGAACGGCTCCTCTTCCATGGCCACGGTATGTGGAGGGTGCCTTGCCATGATGGACGCCGGCATACCTATCAGAGACCTGGTGGGAGGGGTGGCCATGGGCCTTATAAAAGACGAGGAAACCGATGAATTCATAATATTGTCAGACATACTGGGGGATGAGGACCACCTGGGCGATATGGACTTCAAGGTCGCCGGAAGCAATGAGGGAATTACAGCGCTCCAGATGGATATAAAGATCTCAGGCATAGACCGGCAGGTCCTGCAAAAGGCGCTGACCCAGGCCAAGACTGCAAGGGACTTCATCATAGACAAGATGCGCACGGTACTGGATCATCCGAGGACCAATCTGTCCCGCTATGCTCCCAAGCTTACCAGCATCAAGGTAAACCCTGAAAAGATAAAAGACGTCATTGGTCCTGGCGGCAAGGTGATCAAGAGCATCATTGCCGACACAGGGGTCAAGATGGATGTAGAAGATTCCGGCAAGATCAACATATTCAGTACCAATCCAAAGGCCGCAGAGGCCGCCTTGAAAAGGGTCAAGGATATCACCAGGGAACCTGAAATAGGCGAGGTATTTGATGGAGTCGTAAAGAAGATCATGGATTTCGGCGCCTTCGTTGAGATCCTGCCAGGCACCGATGGCCTGATACATATCTCGCAACTTGCAAAGAGACGCGTAGAGAACGTCAGGGACATATTGAAAGAAGGTGACCGGGTAAAGGTAAAGGTAATAGATATAGACAAACAAGGACGCATCAAGCTCAGCAGGAAGGTCCTATTAGGCAATGACTAACCTGCAGAATTTTCAAAAATCAGTACTGCCAAATGGCCTGCGTATCATTACAGAATATGTTCCAGGGGTACGCTCTGTCTCTATAGGTATCTGGGTAACCGTGGGGTCCAGGGACGAGACCCCGGAACAATCCGGCCTCTCCCATTTCATAGAGCACATGATCTTCAAGGGTACTGAGAAGAGGTCGGCGCTGGATATCGCCAAGACCTTTGACCGTATGGGAGGACTGTCCAATGCATTCACGTCCAAGGAGACTACCTGTTTCCACGCCAAGGTACTTGATGAACACCTGGAAGAGGTCACGGATCTCCTTGCCGACATACTCCTGAACTCGAGGTTTGCCGACGTGGAGGTTGACCGGGAACGACAGGTGATACTCCAAGAAATCAATATGGTGGAAGACTCACCCGATGAATTGATCCACGAACTTTTTTCAGGCCTTTTCTGGAAAGGCAATCCCCTGGAACGTTCAATCCTAGGATCCGTTGATACAGTTCAAGCCACTACCTCCCACACGCTGAAATCCTATGTAAACCATTATTACGTGGCCCCAAGGATATTGGTGGTGGCCGCCGGAAACCTAGAGCATCGTCAATTCGCAGACATGGCTGAAAAGGCATTTGGCAGCATCCCTTCAGGGAATGACATCTCCAGGAGGCAACGTCCGATCCCCAACCTGGACATTCAATTCTTTGACCGGGACCTGGAACAAGTCCATCTACTCATGGGGTTTCAAGGTCCATCTGCTGCGGATCCAGCTCGATTTGCCGCCCTTTTGATGAATGTCATCCTGGGTGGCTCCATGAGTTCAAGGCTCTTTCAGGAAATCAGGGAGAAACGTGGCCTTGCCTATGCCATATACTCGTTTCTTAATTCCTACCATGATGCTGGATTATTGGGAATCTATGCCGGAGTGGCCCCCCAAAATGTCCATGAAACCGTGGCGCTGATTAAGGAGGAAATGGTAAAGTTAGCTGAAAATCCATTGACCATAGGTGAACTAGACGCAGCACGGGACCATATAAAAGGCAATCTCCTTCTTTCTGCAGAGAGTACCGATGCCCGGATGAGCAGACTTGCAAAGAATGAAATAGACCTGGGCAAATTCGTATCCTATGATGAAATTGTTGGATCAATCGAAAAAGTTACCCCTGAACAGGTCCAGGACATAGCCGCAAAATGCCTAAAACGCGGAATGGCGTTGGCATGTCTCGGTCCAGTGCCTGAACCTGAAAGACAAAGGACGAAAGATCTCCTTACATGAACCAAACCACGACAAGGATAGAAATCAAACAACTATCTCATGCGGTGGGCCTTGATCTGCCAAGATATATGACAGAGCATGCAGCAGGCATGGATATAGCTGCAGCCATAACAGGTCATGTCACCATTGCTCCTGGGGATATCTGCCTAATCCCAACCGGCATCTGTGTAGCCCTGCCCCGGGGCTTTGAACTTCAAATCCGCCCCAGAAGCGGGCTTGCCATCAAATATGGCGTCACGGTAGTAAATTCCCCTGGCACCATAGATGCCGATTACCGGGGTGAGATAAAGGTCGGGCTCATCAACCTTGGAGGACAAGACTTCATAATAGAGAGGGGGCAACGGATTGCACAGATGGTGCTGTCAAGGGTATGGCAGATAGATTGGGCAGAGGTGAAATCCCTCCCAGAGACGGGGCGCGGGAAAGGGGGATTCGGCCATACTGGCTAAGATCCCGGTCCCCGCCTGCCCTTCCAGATTGAACAGCCCTCCTGCAAGGTGTGTTTCACATCCGTTCGGAATCCCTGGTGCCAGAAAGGCAAAAGGCGCAACCTGGCAACTAGGATGCGGCCTTTTTAACCGGCAGGGCTGCCTGAGGAAAGAAAAAAACTTTCACTGAGATATATATCTATTCGTTACGATTAAAGGAGTATTGAGCCATGCCTGACGAGGCATCGAGAAATCAGTTACCTAAAACATACGATTTCAAAGACGTGGAGCAGCGCTGGTATAATGAATGGCTAGAAAATGACCTATTCAAGGCCACCATGGACCCTGGCAAGCCAAACTTTTCCATGGTCATCCCTCCACCCAATGTCACCGGGGTCCTGCACATAGGCCATGCGCTGAACAATACCCTTCAAGACATATTGGTGCGCTACAAACGCATGGATGGCTACAACACACTTTGGGTTCCGGGAACGGATCACGCCGGCATAGCGACCCAAAACGTGGTAGAACGCCAACTGGCCCAAGAAGGCCTTACCAGACATCAACTTGGCAGGGAAAAATTCATAGAAAGGGTGTGGGAATGGAAGGCAAAAAGCGGAGGCCGAATCATAGAGCAACTCAAACGCCTTGGCTGCTCATGTGACTGGTCCAGGGAGCGCTTTACCATGGACGCTGGTCTTTCCAAGGCGGTTCGCGAGGTCTTCGTCAGGCTCTACGAAGAGGGTTTGATCTACAGGGGAGACTACATAATAAACTGGTGTCCCCGTTGCCATACCGCCCTTGCCGATATAGAGGTCGAGCATGAACAAGCCGAGGGCTCCATATGGTATATACGCTATCCCCTGGCCGACCCAGATGATAAAAAATTCGTTACAGTGGCCACCACCCGTCCTGAAACGATGCTAGGGGATACGGCGGTTGCCGTGCACCCAGATGATCCCAGATACAGGGATCTCATAGGCAAATACCTTATATTGCCCTTATTAAATAGAAGGATACCCATAATCGCCGATGAACACGTGGACCCTGAATTTGGTACAGGAGCGGTCAAGGTTACACCGGCCCATGACTTTAATGATTTTGAGATATCCAGAAGGCACGACCTGCCATCCATAGATATCTTTGACAAGAATGCGGTACTAAATGAAAATGCCGGGCCATATAAAGGCCTTGACCGCTACGAGGCCAGAAGGCGCATCCTAGAGGATCTAAAAACACAGGGGCTGCTCGAAAAGGAGGAACCCCACGTGCTTGCTGCTGGCGAATGTTACCGGTGTCGTACGGTGGTTGAACCTAGACTTTCCAAGCAGTGGTTCGTAAGGATCGCCCCCTTGGCAAAACCTGCCCTCGAAGCGGTAAAAAATAGGGATACAGTGCTGGTTCCACCCTCATGGGAAAGGACATATGAGGAATGGATGACCAATATAAGGGATTGGTGTGTGTCCAGACAGATCTGGTGGGGACACCGCATCCCGGCCTGGACATGCGCGCACTGCGGCGAACTGATCGTGGCAAGGACAACACCAAGGGCCTGTCCAAAATGTGGGAGCACGGAACTTTCCCAGGAAACCGATGTATTGGACACCTGGTTCAGCTCTGCCCTCTGGCCCTTTTCAACCCTTGGATGGCCAGAGGATACCCCTGAATTAAGATTTTTTTATCCTACATCCGTATTGATAACCAGCTTTGACATACTTTTCTTCTGGGTAGCCAGGATGATGATGATGGGCCTGCACTTCATGCATGACGTGCCCTTCAGGTACGTCTATCTCCATGCCCTGGTCAGGGATGCCAAGGGCCAAAAGATGAGTAAATCCAAGGGCAATGTCATTGATCCGCTCACGATAATGGAAAAATATGGAACGGATGCCGTTCGTTTCACACTGGCCGCATTTGCAGCCCAGGGCAGGGACATAAAGCTTGCAGAGGAACGGATCGAGGGCTACCGCCACTTTGTGAACAAGATCTGGAATGCTGCCAGACTGGTCCTTATGTATGCACCGGCATTGGATGATTTCATGGAGATCACCCGGGAGAAAAGGCCCCAGACCGTTGCTGAAAGATGGATACTGTCCAGGTTAAACCAGGTAGTCGCAACGGTAAGACAGGCCCTGGACGAATTCAACTTCGATATGGCGGCCAGGGAACTCTATCAATTTTTCTGGCATGAATTCTGCGACTGGTATCTCGAATTGGCAAAACCGGAACTCAACAGTGAAGAACCAGAAAGGGTCAAGATGGCAGCTGCTGTTGCCCTTACAGTACTCAGCAAGAGCCTGAGGCTTCTACATCCCTTCATGCCCTTCGTGACCGAGGAACTATGGCATCACCTGCCTGGAACATCAGGCCACATAATGGTTGCACCGTTTCCCAAGCCCTTCAAGGACTGGGAGGACAAGGAGGCCGAAGAAACGATAGCCAACCTGATGAAGGTGATAGGTGGAATCAGGAACGTAAGGGCAGAACTTGGCATCCATCCAGGGGCAAGGATAGATCTTGTCGCTGTCCCACATTCTGAGGCAGCCCAACGACTCCTGGCCAGCCAGGGCCAGGCCGTACGCACCCTGGCGAGGGTGGGGAGGATCGACCTGCTTACCCCTGAAGACAGGCGGCCGCATGGGGCTGCCACGGTAATCCTTGAAGACATGGAGCTCCTAATACCCCTTGAGGGCCTTGTCGACCTTGGCGAAGAGTTAAGAAAAATCGAAAGGGAGGAACGAAAGATTCTCAAGGAGTTGGACAAGGTAAAGAAAAAACTTGCGAACAAAAACTTTCTGCAAAAGGCCCCGCCTGAAATCGTTCAGAAGGAGGAAGAAAAATTTAGGAAATTTACCGCAAAGCTCGAAAAGATTGGAGGGCGAAGGGAGGTTTTGAGGCATCTTGCCTGAAAAGGTCTATGGATCACTCGATCGACATCCCTCCCAGGTACCTATACATGGATCTTGTACACCGTGCGATCCTGGAAGACCTGGAACATGGGGACATAACTACTGGCATCACGGTTGAATCTGGCCAGCCCGGCCACGCCGTAATAATTGCCAAGGAGGAATGCGTAGTGGCAGGCTCCTTCATTGTCAAGGAGGTCTTCCACCAGATGGATACAACCATCAAGGCAACCCTGCTCAGTCCTGAAGGGGCTCTGGTCCAAGCCGGTGATATACTTATCGATCTGGAGGGTGACTTGCACATGATTCTCCAAGGCGAACGGGTAGCGCTCAACTTTTTTCAAAGGACCTGCGGTGTGGCTACCCTTACAAGGAAATTCGTCGAAAGGGTAAGGGAGACTGGATGCCGCATAGTGGATACACGCAAGACCACCCCTGGACTCAGGCTCCTCCAAAAATATGCGGTCAGGGCCGGCGGCGGCGATAACCACCGCTATGGACTATCCGACGGAATACTGATAAAAGATAACCATATTGCTGCCTGTGGATCCGTAGCTAAAGCAGTGACTAGGGCACGGGGGAGGGCACCCCATACACTCAAGGTGGAGGTAGAGGTCACCACTATAGACGGGCTCAAGGAGGCCATCAGGGCAGGAGCAGATGCAGTCCTTCTCGATAACATGAAGGTCAACGTCCTTGAGGAAGCGGTCAAGACAGCCAGAAAAATCAAGCCAGAAATAATACTTGAGGCCTCTGGTGGTATCCACCTGGAAAACGTCCGCAGTGTGGCCCAAACAGGTGTAGACATAATATCGGTAGGTGCCTTGACCCATTCAGCCAGTGCCTCTGACCTGAGCCTTGACGTGACTGTTTGACCTGAACCTTCATGTGTAGCCCGTATTATCCACACTTGCCCCCTAGGGCATGAAAATACGGCCCATATGGGGACTATATTTTAAAGTAACGGTCATTCCCTAAGGCAGGTACAACGAAGCATGAAATGACGCCCTGAAAACATCTTGCTTTTGTCCACGTATGTCCGTTGTGTCTATGGCCAAGCGAGGAATGAATTTTCGGATAAAATTATTTACTTCAAACACCAAGTAAACAGACTTTAGCGACATATGACGAGTGATCCCGACTGAATGACCCCTCTTGGGGAAAAGGACGAAGTGAATGTTTCCCATTCGAGACAGTGTACCCCGCAGATGCGTTCCAGTTATGACCTGGAGCATAATTGCCATCAACGTGACGGTGTTCCTTATCGAGGTACAGCTTCCGCCCAAGTTATTGGAACACCTGTTTTATCTGTATGGGATAGTGCCTGCCCGCTATACAAATCCAGATTGGGCAAATTGGATGGGGCTTACCCCCCGGGCCATACTGCCACTATTTACCTCTATGTTCTTGCATGGAGGCTGGATACACATCATAGGAAACATGTGGACCCTGTGGATCTTCGGGGATAATGTAGAGGATGAAATGGGTCCATGGAGGTTCCTCTTTTTCTATCTACTTTGCGGCCTGTTCGCCGCCGGGGTGCAAATATATACAAACATGCATTCCACACTTCCCACCATCGGTGCATCAGGGGCCATTGCAGGGGTAATGGGTGCCTATTACTTTCTGTTCCCAAGGGCCAGGATCATTATCATGGTGCCGATCTTCATATTCCCCTTCTTCTTCGAGATCCCTGCCATATTCTTCCTGGCATTTTGGTTCTTCGAACAGGTATTTAGTGGTGCCCTCTCCCTTGTAAGCCCAACCGCTGCTGGTGGCATTGCATGGTGGGCCCATATAGGAGGCTTTACGTCCGGCATGCTTCTCCATACCCTATTCAAAAACAGGCGTTGGGGATGCAGAAAGAAATTCAAGGATCAGGATCATCCCTGGGGTTTGACCCCTCCAGGGGAACGTTTTTGATGTAACTGGATTACACCTTGACCGATTACACCAGGGGTAATCCAAAATAAAAGAGAAACTGGAAAGGTAGAGGTAGGCATGACTGGAGCGGATTTATTCTGGCTATTTTTTATTCTATCGGCAATGCAGCCAATATTGCGTCAGAAGATGTTGGAGGCCGCAAGGCAAAGGATGCTTGCAAAATTCGAGCAAAAGCGTGGATCTAGGGTCATTTTGCTTATCCATCGACAGGAAACCATGAGCTTGCTCGGTTTTCCGGTCATGAAATATATAGACATAAACGATTCTGAGCAGGTGATCCGCGCCATTCATCTCACGGATCCAGATGTCCCCATAGACCTTATCCTTCACACACCGGGAGGGCTGGTACTGGCAGCACTTCAAATCGCCAGGGCAGTAAAGGGACACAGGGGAAAGGTTACGGCCTTTGTACCGCATTACGCCATGAGCGGGGGTACCCTCATTGCCATGGCTGCCGATGAGATAATCATGGATGAACATGCCGTACTAGGACCTGTCGATCCCCAAATGGGGCAATATCCAGCGGCATCTCTGGTAAAGGTGATCCAAGAAAAACCCCTAGAGAAGGTCGAAGATAAGAGTATTGTCCTGGCCGACATGGCGGAAAAGGCACTGAAACAGATGAAGGCGGATGTCACAGACCTGCTCGAGGGACGCTTCGACCATGCAACAGCCCAACAACTGGCAGAAACACTGTCCCAGGGAAAATGGACCCATGACCATCCTATAAGCTGGCAAGAGGCAAAGGCCTTGGGACTTCCGGTAAAAACCGATATGCCCAGGGAGATCTATCAGTTGATGAACCTATTTCCACAACCGATCAAAAGGGAACCAACGGTGGAATTTCTTCCTGAACACCGTGGAGGTGGTAGAATGCCTGGAAACAGTGGAACCAGAAATACCATCCTGTCAAGGTTTTTTGGCATCTAGGCCCTCATGCAACCTGGCTCCTTGCGCTTTCCCATTGGGCATGAGGATATACAGCCCGTAAGGTATAGTGTACTTTCACGATGAAGCATCACCAGGGGATAGCTTTTTTGTATAATGGCACATTCAGGCACCTCAACACCCCTGGGCCGTCTGGATAAAGATCTAGGATGTTCGTACAGGCAAACTCCTGATCCAGAGAGAATACCTTTTCCAGCGGCAACCCAATGGCCCTGGCTATCAAGATCCGGTTTATGCCTGCATGGGCGATCATCGCCACTGTGCCTCCGCCTCCTCCCCTGGCGTATCTATCTAGTAGTCTGGACAATACCACATAGACCCTCTTGGACACATCCAAGAGGCTTTCTCCATCGGGAGGATTGAACCCAGCAAGATCGGCCATCCTCTGCCCAAAGGCACCAGGGAATTTTTTTTCTATCTCCGTCCAGGAAAGACCGGTCCACTGGCCAAAGTCCACCTCTCTCAAGCCGGACGTCGCATCCAGAGGACAGCCTGCACGCCCAGACAAGGCCCTTGCCAGAAACAGACACCTGGATAGGTCACTACTCACTACCCGGTCCAATGGTAAACGGGCAAGCCGCCTGGCGGTCTCCAGGCTCTGGAGCCTCCCGCGTTCTGTAAGGGGCACGTCCTGTTGGCCATAAAATACCCCCTCAGGGTTTTGTACCTCCCCATGCCTTACAAGGATCAGCCTCAAGGGTTGTTCCATCACCCCAATGCAGCCCCCAGGAGAAGAATCAAGGTTTCGGAAAGTTCAACATGTGCCCCGAGTATATCACCAGTAACCCCTCCAAATCTACGCCTGCTGAACATGGCAAAAAGCAGACTCCAGATTACTGTCACGGCAAACGCTACCAGGCCCTTCCACCCCAATAGGAACCAGCCTACTGCCAGGGCAGTCGGGCCTGCCAAGAGTAGATAGATCCTTGTCTGTCTCCCTGTAAAGGATTCGCCAAGCCCTCCCTGGGGCCTTGCATAGCTGGAAACCGACGCTAACACGTTCAATCCCCAGCGGGAACAACAAGGTGACAAAAGAAGCCATTGCCAATCCCTAGAGGAGGTTAAAAAGATGAAGGCTGAGGATTTCGACAGTACCAGGAAAACCAGGGCGGTCACCCCAAGCGCCCCGCTCCTGCTGTCCCTCATTATTTCAAGGGCCCTTTCTGGAGGTGTCCCGCTACCCAGGGCATCCGCCATGTCTGTAAAGCCATCAAGGTGCAGTCCCCTGGTCAAGAAGGCAAGCCATGCACAACCAAGCGGTCCAGATATATATGGCGGCCAAAGATCCCATGTAGCCCATATGAAACCAGCTACCAAGCACCCAAGGATGGCCCCGACAAGCGGGAAAAAGGCCATACTCGCTGCAAGTTCCTCCCTGCTGGCCCTTACCGAGGGCGATATGGGAATTATGGTCAAAAATTGAAGGGAAAGTAGAAAGCTCTTGATGTCTATCTCCCCGGGGTTAATCCTCCCACTCAGTCTTTATCCTCTGGATGACCTTGTTAATATAGGGCAGTTTTTCAGGTGAACATATACCGAGAAGTGGGGCACCCTGCTCCACAAGATCGCCTGACTTGAAGTATACCTTGTAAATCACCCCAGGTTCACCGGCGTAGGCTATCATGGTATCCCTTTTCATGAGTGACATTATCAATATCTCATCTCCAGGTGCCACACAGATCGATCCTGAGGATTTTCTTTCGATCTTAGTTGCCATTTCCGGTATCAGGAAGAAACGTGCACGCTGGGGGGCACCAAAAATAAAGAGCACCTGGGTGAGAATGCGGTCGATGATCTCATCCTTATCCAGGCGATGGCGGATGGAAAGCAGCTCTTCACCAGCCTCTACGAACTGGCCATCCAGTTCCGTGCGTACGTGTACCACCTCACCGCTGCAGGGTGCATATATCCTTTTTGGATTTTTTTCCCTTTCCAGCACGTATAGAAGGGTCCCAGGTTTATGAAGCCACTTGCCGCTTGGCCCCTTGACAGGTTGTCCATCCTCAACCTTAAAGGAGATGATGCCGGTGTGGGGCGTCTCCAGCTTGTAATCCTCAAAGGGGTGAGACTTATAACGCCTCAGGAGGTCATTGAGATTGATATCCATTACGTTTCCGTGAGAAGTCCTTTGTCCATCCAGGGACTACCTGTTCGGTTCCCTATATCCTACTTGTAATAGAGATTTGGTCCGCCCATGGTCACCAGGGCATCGTAGAGGTTTTTCCTGAACTCACGTCTGTCCCATATGCCCTGAATGTGCCCCCTCTTGAGGGCATTTCTGGCGCTGTGATAGTCGGGTGGGACATCCTGCCCGGTGGTTTCCCTAATCACCCGCGGGCCTGCAAAACCTATCCTTGAAGATCTAATACCTACCTGATAGGGGGAACAACCCAGGAAACTTGCCACCGGCCCAGCATATGAATTGTTGTCGTAAACGACCATATACAGTCCACCTGAATCTATATACTCACGTACTGCCACCGTACACTTTGGCATCTGCACCACGCCCAGGGTGCCCTCCTGTATGCGAATGCCCCCGGTAGTATGTATGTAGGCAAGAAAGGGCCGCCTAGTGGTCCTTGCACGATCACATGCCCGCACGAATTTCTCACCTTCTGCAGATCCCACTGTACCGCTTCTAAAATCACTGTATAACATTGCCACCACGAGCTTGATGCCCTTTACTTCGGCGTCAAAGGTGATGATGGCCGATTTGCGGCCTGTCCGCTTAATGTCCCTTTTCAAGCGTGCATCAAGGCCCTGGAAATTGAGCGGATTACCAGAAACGATATGTGTATTGAATTCCCTTACGCTGCCCTGATCGAAAAGATTTTCCAGATACCATTGATATTCCAGGGGAAAGTGATGGCCACAGCTCGGGCATACACCACAAAGCTCCCCATAGAGATCAGGCACCCACAGATCCAGGCACCCGTATTTAGAGGCATTTGGGCATGTAACGGTCCTGTCCTCGTTGGCCAGGGGGCTGACATACTGCTCCCAATCCTCAGCAAATATCGACCTTCTTTCCATGGATTCAGGTGCCGATACCTTTCTCGGCCTCTCCAGTTTGGGGAAAACAAAATCGTATGCCGCCCTTACTGGTTCGGTGACCTTCTTGAGAAATACAGTCCCTTCCCCTGAAACCTCTTCGATCACCTTCTGCACATTCCTCTGATGGGGTCTCAGGAGGCCATAACGAAGTTCGTAGTAGCCCTTGGTAGCCATATCCCGGGCCCTGCCAAGACCGAGCCTGAGGCCTTTTTTGAGTTGTATGTAACCCCTTTTCCCAAGCCCCCTGTACTTCTTCGACCGCAGTTCTAGCAGGCGTTCTATCTCCAGGTCACTGAGGTCCCAGGCGATCGCCACATCAAAATCCTCCGGTATGTCCTTTCCCTCTTCTGCCCGTTGCTTCAAGGCATATGCCCTGAACGCTCTGAAACTCTTGGTTTTAAGCACCACCTCATCGGTGGCACGGATCATTTCATACCTCAAGCGCCTGAAAAAACCATAATCTTCGCGCCTGGCCCCGAGGGGTGGCTCTTCTATTATCCTGTCTATGGTCCCAAGCTCGAGATTGTCCTTTGCGGTCATCTTGAGCTGGGCAGCACAGTGCCGGATAAGCTCCTTGGGTAACTTCTCCCCCTCACGGATCCGTCCCTCGATGGCAGCAGCACCCTCAGGGGAGATGACCGAGTAATAGCCCATTGCACCCATCAATCTTATATCCGAAAGCCCTATAGCCTCTGCCCCGCCTGAACCGCCTTCAGAAATAAATGATACCATCGGGACCTTGAGCTTGCTCATCACGTAAAGGTTCCGTGCTATCTGTTGAGCAGCCCCTGGATAGTCCTCTATAGGAAAGGAACCAGGGGTAAATATGAAAAAGTGTATGGGTATGCCCTCGGTCTCTGCGACCCTCATATACCTGAGTGCCTTGTCATTCCCCCATGGACGGGCGCAACCACCGTTTCTGAACTCCTCTCCCCTGCCCTTTTCATGGCCTATAACCATTACTTGGTGTCGGTAAAGTTTGTTCTTGACCCTTCTCGATATAATGGCCCTTGCCACCACCATTGCAGGGTCGATATTGCATTCCCCTTCCCCGCCAAGCTCTGTATAAGAATCATATACGTTTTCAAGGACATCCTGCAGGGTAAAACGCTGAATACTCCGGACAATATTGACCACCTCTGCTGGTGACAATTTTTCTGCGACCCTGTCCTCCAGGAAGGAAACACGCTCCTCGATCCTGTCCAATTCCTCGAAAAGGCGTGCCTCGGTAATATCAAAGAGGGACTGCCTAAGGCCATGAACCCTGTCCAGGAGTTCATCAAGGTTAGCCCACTTGGCATCGCCCTTGATATCTATGAGATATGAGATTCGATCAGCCAACTGTGTGAGAAGTTTCCCACTGTCTGCCATAAACGTATGATCCATATAGATTGAATTATTAAAACCGAAGGACGTCTTCCAATCTTTCGTAGAGATAATCGAGATTCGTTACGATGGCCCTGCCCTGGGAGTCTTCACCTTGTATATTACAGGCGCTGATAAAGGCCTTAGCCCTCTCCTTTGCCTCTTCCGTATTCCTACCCCAAATGATCGCTAGTGCAAGATTAGGATCATATTCAGTGGGGATGCTATAGGGTCTGCCCCTGGGCACATGGGTATAGAGCCTTGCCCAGGGCTCTTCTGGAAAATCGAAGCGGCTTATGGTTCCACACCAGGGGGAGAACCCCCTTTTTACATCCTCTGCCACTATACGTAGTTCGATACTGGTACCCTCAAAGCTGACATCCTTTTGTTTGAAACCGAGTTTTTCCCCAAGGGCTGAGCGTATCTGTTCCTTGATGAGATTCACAGGCCCTTGGTGTCCCTTTATCCTAGATATGGCGGCTGAAATCTCGTTTTCCACCTGTATCCGCGTATTGACCTCAAGTAGGTAGGGACTTCCATCCCTTGTAACCACCCATTCCCAGGTGCCTACGTTATCATAGCCCACATGCTTGGCAAGCCTGACGGAATATTTCACCATCCTCTCCAGGACCTTGCTGGCATCAAAGGGATAATCATAGAGTTGAGGATCAAATCCCGGAGCTGCCTCCACCCTCTTTTGCCGGCCTGTGCTCTGTATTGTGCAATTCCTGGTTCCAAAGTGTACCACCTCTCCGTGACGACTGCACAGTAACTGGACCTCAAGGTGCTGATAATCGGTGAGGCACTGCTCAATCAGGTCGCCTTCGTCACCAAACTGCCTTTTTGCATAGTTTTGGATGCGCCGGTAGACCCTCTTAAACGTATCGAGGTGGTTGACCTCCTCGATACCCATGCCTCCACCACCGGCAGAGGCCTTAACCAGGATGGAAGGATGCTTTATGCCCTGCTCCTTCTGCATGAAAAAAAGCTCCTCTGCCAGGGCCTCGGCATCCATCTCATTGTAAATGGGGCTATCGGAGCCAGGAATCACCGGTATACCCAGGGACTTGGCTACTCTCTTTGTATTGATCTTGCTACCAAGATCCCTTATAACCTCCCATCTAGGACCGATAAAGGTCAAGGGCCTCGATCTTAATGCCGCCCTTCTGGCAAAACGAAAATTTTCCGAAAAGAAGCCGTAGCCAGGATGGATAGCCGTGGCATTGGCCCTGTCTGCCACTGAAAATATCTCGTTGGGGTCCTTGTAGCTCGATATCCTATATACCGCCCCGGCCCCTCGTTGTTCTCTGGCCAGCTCAACGTGAAAGGATGCCTCATCTTCCCTGGTATAAACTACAACATAGCCTAGGCCAAGCTCGTTGCAGGCATTCATGATACGGATGGCGATTTCACCGCGATTTGCTATTAACACGCAATCTTCAGACATACTGTCTCTACTTCCCCTGGCCGATACCTGTCTTAGGAATACTTGGAAAAAACTACCTTACTATGTTATTGCCTTCCTACTGATACAACAGCGGCAAATTCACCAGGGATATTGCCCGGTATACCGTCGTGCCTGAAATGCGGTTGTTACCAGGTACGTAGGCCGCATTGAGTTTACCATGGAAGCACCGCCTTCATGCGGGCTATATTGTTCCATGCTTAGGGGATACGGCACCAAGGTGAAGGCCGCTTGAAAATCTGGAATACATCTGTACCCTGGCGGTTTATAATGGATTAAGTTAATATAGTCAATTTGACATCCTCTTTACAATTTACCGTGAAAATGCATCTTGGGTAAGGGTTGTATTTTCTTGTCCAGGGAACAGCGCCAAGTTACGGGCTGTATGAAGACCTGGGCAGGCGCCTTGAACAGATGATATTCGGTTTTTTCTTGACATTCCATCTGGTACAAGGGATATGGAACCCTACGACTTTAAAGGAGCATGACCTCCTTGTACATCTCTCTAGGAGGATACGACAATGAATCATATAGAATATGGATTTGGGCAGCACCTTATGCTTGATGGATATGGATGTGATCGTGACAAGTTGATGGATTTGAACGGAATCTATGATTTCCTCAGCCGCTACCCGGATGAAATCAAGATGACCAAGATCATGCCACCCTATGTGTTTAAGTATTCAGGACAGGTTCCAGAGGATTGGGGAATCTCAGGCTTCGTACTCATTGCAGAAAGCCATATTAGTATCCACACCTTTCCGGAAAAGCTCTACATGAGCCTAGATATATTCTCCTGCAAGTCCTTCGATACCGATGCGGCCATCAAACATATCAAGCAAATCTTTTCTATTGAAAAGGTAGAAATAAAATTGCTCGACCGAGGTCATGAATTTCCAAAGATTATCAGGAAGGTTCAACACTTTATCAAGGATGAAAGGGCACGCATGTCCATATGATCCCAAACCTTCATGCGGCCCGCACCTTGGTACCGCACCTCCAGTACATGAAGATACAGCCACGGGGTGCAGCACACAGAAGGCAGGCTGCAGAAGGTTTGGGATGATCATTCCTTAGAAAGAAGGGAAATCCCACAGTAAGGTGCCATGGAGCTTAATTTCCTGGGGCTTGAGCCTCCCTATTGTAATTTTGATAGCGCCCGTTTTGTCATCATACCCGTGCCCTATGATGCCAGTACCTGCTATAAAGCCGGGGCACGATCAGGACCAGAGGCTTTGCTTGCCGCATCGGCCCAAATGGAGCTCTTTGACGAAGAGACAGGCACTGAGGCATGGAAAGACGGCATTCATACCCTCGAGCCTATCAATCCGGTAATAGATCCGGAAAAGATGGGCAAACGGGTGCAACAGGCCACGGAAACCATCCTTGGCCAGGGCAAGATTCCTGTGATAATAGGTGGCGACCACTCGGTCAGTATAGGTTCTATCCGTGCCGCCCATGCGTTACATGGTCCACTCAATATAATCCAGATAGATGCCCATGCAGATCTCAGGGATCGTTACCAGTCATCGGCATTCAGCCATGCATGTGTCATGCGGAGAATATGGAATCTGGGTCATATTATCCAGATAGGCATTCGGTCCATTTCATATGAGGAAATGGTCTTCCTCAAGGGGAGGTCGAGGCCTAGGCTTCTGTGGGCCCGCCAGGTCTCATCTGACCTAGAATCCGTACTTTGTGCCGTAAAACAAGGTCTCAAGGACCTGCCTACGTATATTACCATCGACCTTGATGGACTCGATCCAGGGATCATGCCTGCGGTGGGCACCCCAGAGCCTGGAGGGCTAGGATGGTATGAAACACTTTATATCCTTCAACGAATCATAGAAAATTGCCATATTGTGGGCTTTGACGTAGTAGAACTTTCGCCTATACCCGGGCTTCACTTTGCCGATTACACAGCGGCTAGGCTCATCTACAAGATCATGAGCTATATATCCAGGCACCAGGGTCTTTAATGTCGGTAAACGCAAGCCAACCCAGGATACAGGATGATCTGCAGACATCCATGGAAAAGGGACATAAGCCCCTGGTACAGGTAGAACATCTGTACTTTTCCTACGGACACCACCTGGTACTATCCGACATAACCTTTGACATAATGGCTGGGGATTTTCTGGCTATTATAGGCCCGAACGGCTCTGGAAAATCCACGCTCATCAAGCTAATCCTGGGTCTGCTTAGCCCGGAAAGGGGACGGATCAATATCCTTGGGGCGCCAGTGGCATCATTCAAGCACTGGGAGCAGATAGGTTATGTTCCCCAAAAGGCCACCAGGATAGACATGCTATTCCCAATATCCGTTGCCGAGGTGGTGGCGTTGGGCAGGATAGCGGCCAAGTCCTTTCCCAGGTGGATGAACCGTACCGATGCCAGGCTGGTACACGAGGCATTGGAGCAGGTGGGCATGGCCCCACTATCCAATACGAAGATACGGGAACTTTCTGGTGGGCAGCAGCAAAAGGTCTTTATTGCCAAGGCAATAGTTAATCATCCGAAAATATTGTTCCTGGACGAACCGACTACAGGTATCGATGCAGGTTCTCAGGAAAATTTCTACCACTTGCTGGGAGACCTAAATCGGGAAGGTATAACCATCGTTATGGTTACACATGACATAGGCGTTGTTACGCACTATGTGAACAAGGTAGCATGTCTGAATCAGCGGCTTGTATTCCACGGCACCCACGAGGAATTCTGTTCCTCCAAGGAGGCAAGGGCGTTGATCCCAGGCCATAACCATTTGATACTCCACAGACACTGATCCTGGAATCCCACGTGTTCGGAGTCCTTATATCATGTCTTTGAATCCAAGCCCTTATGCAGCCCGTATTATCTGTGCTGCACCCCAGGGCATGAAGATATTGCCCTTACCAAGGATGGGTTTTCATGGTGAATTATGCACTTCTAAGGGTATATTATGTATATCGTACGTATATTTTCTTGCCTTGTCCTGCTCATGTTATGGAGCTCTTTGTGGGCCTTTGCCCAGGAGAAACCACCTTCAACCGTCAACAAAGGGGCAGACCATATCCTAAAACCGGTCCATGCTGGCAGCACCTCACTTTACGAACAAGATGGCAATGGTGCAGGTGGCCGGCTATTGGCCCCTGCAAAGAAATACGGACATGGAACCAAGATCATGAATCATCACGCAAAAAAAGACGAAAAGAGACGACCGCATAGGATCTCACTATCGATAGACAGCAGGAAAGACTGCTGAAAGGGTCTAGTTGGCGTAGGTCTACGCTTTCGAAATCCGGAAACACCACCAGGCGACAGAGTGGAAGTCCTCATAAGACCTGACACCCTGGCCAAGATGTTAAATCTATGCAGGATCATCGGTGCAAGGATCATATTGGAAGAAAGACATGGTGATTACATACGGCTCATAGTAGAAAAGGGCCCCAACTGACAAAATTCGACCAGAAGTAGATGTCGTGTCTTCTAAAACCCTTGACTATCGGCCACTTGAAGATCCCCAATAACGTATTCCTGGCACCACTAGCAGGCATAACGGATTATCCATTCAGACGGATAGCACGAAAATTTGGTGCGGGCCTGACATATAGTGAGATGATCGCATCCCAGGCAGTCGTTCGTGGTAACAAACGCTCTGCAAAAATGGCATCTACCGCCTGGAAGGAATTCCCGCTGGCCGTACAGATATCCGGTTCCGATCCCTCCGTAATGGCAAGAGCGGCCAGGATTAACCAGGAATTGGGTGCAGCCATTATAGATATCAATATGGGTTGCCCACAACGCAAAATCGTCAAAACCGGTGCCGGGGCAGCCCTAATGCTTGAGCCTGATCTCGCTGCCCATATAGTTAAAAGGGTGGTCGAATCCGTAACCATTCCAGTAACGGTAAAGATGCGCCTGGGCTGGGATCCCAAAAACATGAATGCGCCTATCCTTGCAAAGATGGTTGAACAGGCAGGGGCAAGCCTGATCACTGTGCATGGAAGGACAAGGAGCCAGATGTTTTCAGGAAAGGCCGATTGGAAGGCGATAGGATACGTAAAAAGGGCAGTAGGTTGCCCGGTGATCGCAAATGGGGACATAATGACACCGGATGATGCGCTGGAATGCCTGAAGAGATCCGGCGCAGACGGGATCATGATAGGAAGGGGGGCATTGGGTAGGCCCTGGATATTCAGGGAGGTTACGACGTTATTGAACGGGAACGGCCTGGTAGGTCAAGCCCAGCTCCATCTTGTACTCCATACGGCCATGGAACACATCCATGCCCTTGCTGACTTCTATGGTGAACCGATTGCGGTATGGATGGCACGGAAACACCTGGCCTGGTACACAAAGGGGCTCAAAGGGAGCTCGGCCTTTAGAAAGTCAATAAATGCTGCCCAAACAATTGACGTAATTTCAAGGCAACTGGAGGATTTCCTGGACAGACTAACAGGTGGCTAATCAGCAGGCCATACCTTTCCAACATCGAAGCCTGATTTCTTACCTTGTTCTTGGGAAGCATCCTTTGTGCCCGTCTCCTCGGTTTCCTCCCTCCTCCCGGGCAGGATCTCGGTATCGTCAAGGCCAGATCCCGGGCCACCCACAGAAGAATCCTCTATCCCGGCTGCCGGGGCGGCTTCCTTGGGAAGCCCCTCCTGTATGTCGGAACCAAGCACCTCGCCACCCTCTTCACTGCTGGTATCAGCCTGTATCATCCTCGCCTCCGAGGCAACCAAATGTAACTTCTCATCCACGTCTTCCGGGGGCAGGAGTTCTTCATCCAAGATATTCAAGTAACCTTCTATCGTAGCACGGATCTTGTATATGGCCTCCCGTTGCAATCTTCTCAATGACCTCACGCGTTCCTCCAAACGCAGGGCCTCCTTATGGGCATCCTCTACCATACGCTCCGCATCGAGTTTTGCCCTCTCAATAATCAAATCCGCCTTCTTGGCAGACTGTTCCTTCATTTCTTCTGCCAACCTGTGCGCCGAGGTCAACGCCTGCCTGAATTCTTCCTCCTTCCGCCCCATCTCCTCTAACTTTGCCTCGTATGCAGCCACTTGGTCCCTCAAGGCATTTCGTTCCTGGATTACGGCAGCAAGTTCCTCTGACACCTCTTCAAGAAATGCATCCACTTCTTCAGGATTATAGCCCCTGAACCTTGTCGAAAATTCCTTTTCCAGGATCTCGTTTGGCATTATGGTCATGATCGGTTACCTCAGAGCAATAGAATAGGCCAATTGCCGGAGCGTAGTAACTATGAACCCTCTTAAAAAGATAATTACCAGAATTATCACCATGGGTGTCAGGTCGATCCCGCCAAATTGCAAGGGTAATACCCTCCTTACCCGATAGATCACCGGGTCTGTGATGTTGTTAAGAAATCTTACAATAGGATTGTAGGGATCTGGGTTTACCCATGATAGTAGCGCGGCGATAATAAATGCCCACATGTACAGATTGAGGGCTATGTCGAGAATAGTTGCCAGTGAATTCAAAAAGTTACTGATGATAAACATATTACTCCTTAAAACGGAAATGAATAGGAAATGCTTCTTCCTTCAATTCTTGCCAAATGGACAAATGGGATAGTGACATACTTTGCATTGGCAGCAAAGGCCACCATGACCAAGGGCTGCTATATCCGATCTGTTTATCCGTTCACCTGCAAGTATCCTTGGAAGTACCAGATCAAGTACAGTGATCTTAAAATACATGCCGCAGGCAGGGATTCCAAGGACTGGGACATTGCCTATATAGGCCACAAGAAACATGGCCCCTGGCAATACTGGGCTACCATATACTATGTCCACAGCCCCTGCACGCCTAATGGCGGTCCTGGTGACATCATCGGGATCCACGGACATGCCCCCGGTACACATGATCAATTCTGCCCCGGCGCCTAACGCATCATCTATTTTCCTTACTATTGCCGATTGATCATCGGGTACTATGGACAAGGATAGGATCTCTATGCCCAACCCCCTAAGCTTATCCTCCATGGCCGGCCCAAAGGCATCCTTCACTAGACCCTCATAAACCTCCCGCCCGGTCACGATTATGGCGGCCTTCTTTATCAATAGAGGCTTGACGCTTATAAGCCCCCCTGCCTGTCCGGCTATCATTACTGCCTTATCGACAACTTTCGCTGATATCACCAAGGGAATCGCCCTGCCAGCGGCCACTAAGTCACCGGCCTTTACCAGCATGTTATCGTGCCTGGTTGCCAGCATGACATCACCAAGCTCGTTGAATTGTTGGAGTAGGCGCCTTTCAACCTTGAATAGACCGTCGATGCCTGCCTTCAGGGAGACCTTCCCCTCGGAAACATGATCATCGAAAACGATCCCAGGCCCTGCTACCGCCTTCGCCAATGCCATGGCGGCCTCGTCTTCATGAAGATCGCTATGACCTAGTTCGAGTACATAGACATGGTTCTTACCCATGCTCTTGAGCCTTGGGATATCCTCAGGCCTGAGTATATGCCCCTTCTTGAATGCCGGTCCCTTCCTCTTGCCTGGAACGATCTCGGTCATGTCATGGGGCAACACCATGCCCAGGGCCTCTTCCACCGGTACCTTCCTTAGCCTGGTCGATCCGGCCGAAACGGTATCATTAGGACAAATATTCATGATATCACCTCATAGTATCCACCATATGCACAGGCCCTACACAGTATCACCCCATCCGTTTCTACTTCGCGGCCATCCTGGACATAATCTCCGCACCTGCTGCATTGGACTCGCCGGATGGGCCTTCCCGGCATATCGAACGCAGGAATATCTACCTTGACCTTCTGAACCGAAAAAAGCTCCTCATCTGGCATAAGCTTGTATGCCTCCAGTTGCCGTCTGTACTTGTCGGCAATATCCGGCGCATATTTGTCGGCAAGCCCCCTTGCCTCCTCCCTAGCCACAATCCTAAACGCCTTGCTGTCCCTCAAATTTATGAAGGTGGCTGCCATGACGCCGTAGTCAACCCATCTGAGGGACCTCTTCCCCAGACTACACCCGGTCACGGACTGTATTGCATCGGTAGCACATCTGTCTCTTATACACATCTCCGAGC